>NZ_JANKBZ010000045.1 GCF_024623785.1 Archangium lipolyticum | reverse complement strand
GGTCCGCCCGGCTCAATCACCATCGGCCGTGGTCTCAAAACCCTGGCCATCATCGCCGATGACCTCCAGCGTCTCCAGGAGCTGGGCCTGAAAATGTGACTAATGCTCAGCTCCCAGAGGGAGAGGGTGCATGCGTAACTCGATCAGCTCCATGTTCGCTGCTGGTTCCGCTCGTTCTTCTCCCGGAACGCCTGCTCCAGGTCCACTCCCACCCGGTTGGAGATCGCCAACAGGTAGTTGAAGACATCCACCAACTCCTCCGCCAGGTTCGCTCGCGCCTGCTCCGTCGGCGTCCCCTCCCCCTCGTCGAAGAGCTTGTTGTACCGGCGCACCGCCTTGAACAACTCCCCCATCTCCTCCCCCATCAGGAAGCAGTTGTGCACCAGGTCCACCTTCAGCCATCCATGCAGCGTCTCGAGCTCGTGGATGTAGCGCTGGTAGTCCTTCATCGTCGCGCCTTCAGGGAGCTTGATCATGCTCCCCTTCCTCGCTGACCCCCCTTCCGGCTGTCAACCTCCCGGCGCTCCCTTCCTCAGCGCCTCCTTCAACAGCTCGTGCACGTCCAGCGCCGTACGCTCCACGTGTCTCGCTTTCGACAGCGCCTCCTTGTACCCGGCCGCCACGTACGCCTGGAAATCCGTCGTCCCCACCCGGTACCTCCCCTCCCGCTCCACCCGCTCGTAACCCGCCCCCGGATCGTTCGCGTCCTTCAACACCTCCAGCCCTTCCACCCGCCCGTCCTTCACCTCGTAACGCACCCCGCTCCGCTGGCTGTACCCGTCCGTCCCCTTCTTCGACTCGCTCAGCTCCACCCACTCCGCCAGCTGCTCCCCCGTCAGCTCCGCCGTCACCACCACGTTCCGGTACGGAATCGCCCCGTAGAAGTCCTCCACCGTCACCTCCCCCGCCGGCAACCCCGCCCGGAATCCCGCCGACGTCGCGAAGAAGGCGTGCACCCCCGCCGCTCGCCGCCACACCTCCGTCGCCCAGGTGCCCACCTCCGCCTCCCCCGTCGACACGCCCTCGTCCCCCAGCGGTTTCGTCAGACGGCCCAGCACCTCGAAGCGCTCCGGCCTCTTCTCCACCAGCGCCCGCTGCAGCTCCGCCACCTTCGCCGCCGTCTCCGCGTCCTCTCTCCTCGTCACGTCCAGCTTCACCAGCCCCCCCTCCACCCGCTCCAGCTTCTTCCCCCGGAAGTGCAACCGCACCTCCGCCAGGTAGGCCAGGTACTGGTACGGCGACACGTAGTACGTCCTCGTCCCCGGCAGCATCCGCAGCTCCACCTTCTGGTGCGAGTGCGAGCCCATGATGAGGTCGATGCCCCGCACCTCCCTCGCCAGCGCTTCGTCGTCCTCGCCCAGCTGATGGCCGATGAGCACCACCGCGTCCACGTGCTCCTCGTCCCGCAGCGCCCTCACCACCTCCCTCGCCGCCTCCTTCGCCTCCGTCCACCTCGTCCCCGCCGGCAGGTTCTCCGCCTTCACCAGCCGCTGCATGTCCGGCCCCGCCACGGCGAAGAGCCCCACCCTCACTCCCCCCACCTCCCTCACCACGTACGGCCGCCCCTCCACCTGGAAGTACGGCGCTCCGTCCCCCCTCACCAGGTTCGCGCTCAGCAGCGGGTACTCGAGCCCCTCCCTGCACCGCTCGAACCTCTCCGCCCCGTAGTCCAGGTCGTGGTTCCCCAACGCCATCACGTCCACCACCCCGTTCAGCCACGGCCACTCCACGCACCCGTACTCGTCACTCCACGTGGGCACCCCCTTGTTCAGCATGTCCCCTCCCGACACCACCAGCGTGTCCGGCCGGGACTTCGCCTCCTTCAGGTACGCCAGCGCCCTCGCCAGTCCTCCCTGTCCCGGCTCTCCCTCCGAATAGAAGGGCACCGCGTGCGAGTGGTAGTCCGTCATCCCCACCACCGTCACCGTGTGCGTCGTCTGGCAGGCCGGGAGGAACAACAGAACCGCGAGGAGGCAAAGTGAGGTCTTCATCATGGGCGGGGCTCGTGCTCGCTCCCCCCTTCACACCCCCTCCCTCATCGCGTCAAGGCGTGCCCCGTTCACGCCCGGCGCCCCCCCAGGCAGGCGTCCTTTCCGCCCCCCGTCCCGTGCCAGCCGCTCCCTCCACCCCCATCTTCAGGGAAATTCCTCCAGGAGAGGCCAGACGCGATGCAGAACCCGAACGACGAGAAGAAGGACATCCGCCAGGGCTCGGGCGAGCAGGAGCAGGAGCAGGTCCGCCACAAGGGCGGCGGCCGCTCCACCTCCGAGGAGAAACAGTCCGGCCCCCAGCCCGAGGGCAACGGCGGCACCGGCCAGCCCGCCGCCTTCCCTCCGCACAACTGAACATCCATCCGGAGGCTGCTCGATATGTCTTCTGAGTGGGCTGAAGAGGCGGAGCGGCAGGCCAGGGCCATCACGCGGGACCTCATCGAGGTGGGCCGCGTTCGCGGCTTCCGCGTGACGTACCAGAAGCGCGAGGCCCGGTTCGCCCTCCGGGCCGGAACGGTGACCACCTACTTCTCCGCCCATTCCTATGTGACGCCGCGAGGCATGGACTGGCTCCAGCTCCGCATCGACATCCTCTCGCGCGTCAGGCGCCCTCAGCAGGACCAGCAGGGTGAGTCCACGCCCGCTCCGTGAGGCTTCCGGGGGCGCTCGGCGCCCCCCTCTGTTCCTCTACCGGCGTGGCATGAGCTCGGGACAGGCCCGGCCCAGCCGGTTCAGCCGATCGCAGTAACAGCCACACGAGCCCGGCGTGAAGCACGCGTCGACTCCCGGCGGCTGGGTGCAATCACATTCCGGTCTCGTGCCGAGCTGCTTCAGCTCCTGCTCGTCCCTCTTCGAGCACCGCGCGCAGGCCCGGCACTGGTCCGGGCAACGCTCCTCGAAACTGTTTTCGTTGTACCAGGGCTCCACCGCGTTCTCCTCCGCGGAGCTCGTGGGCCCTGGCGCCCAGCGCTTCACCGTGCACCCTCCTCCCTCCCCCTGCTCACAGCACGGATTGCACCCCGGCTCGTCCGGCGCCCGGCAGGTCTCCCCCACTCCCGCTCCGCTCGTCGTGCTCGCGGGTGGCTCGCTCCTCCCCCCCGATGCGGTAGTGCAACCGGCCGCCAACGTGGCGAACAGCATCATCCAGACCATGACCGCGGGCGCTCGTGACATGAATTCTCCCAAGTAGGGCTATACCCTCACCCTAGCCCTCTCCCAGAGGGAGAGGGGACTTCCCACGGACTCACTGGATTCGTTCAGTGGCATCGGGACTCGCTCTGTCTCTTGGTGGAAGGTTCTCTCCTCCTTTCCCGCTTCCTCCTCACCTCCCTCTTCCCCCCTCGTGCTACTTCTGCGCCCTGAAGGGGGGAAACATGTATTCACAGAGAAACCTGATTCACGTTATTAGTCTGTCCGTGCTGTTCCGCCTGTTCCTCATGGGCTTCGGCTCCGAGGCACACGCCGCGGCTCCTCCCACGCAGGCCGAGCTCCGGCCCCTCCGCGTTCGCAGGGACGTCCGCACCCTCACGCCCAAGGAGCGCAAGGAGCTCGTCAGGGCCATCCTCAAGCTGAAGCAGGTGCCCTCTCCCTACTCGCCCGGCCTCAGCTACTACGACCAGTTCGTCGACTGGCACCGCTCCCTCTACGTGTGCGACCCCCACATGCCGCATGGCTCCATGCCCATGGCACATGCCGGTCCTCTCTTCCTTCCCTGGCACCGTCAGTTCCTCCTCCTCTTCGAGGACGCCCTGCGCGACGTCAGCGGCAACAAGCACCTCACCGTTCCCTATTGGGATTGGACGCGCCCCGAGAGCACCGCCTCCGTCTTCCAGGATGACTTCATGGGCGGAGATGGTGACCCCTCCGATGGGTACACCGTCCACTCCGGCCCCTTCCGCAAGGGACGCTGGCCTCTCACCGTCCAGCCCCTCGGCTGGAATGAGCAGCCCTCCGTCTCACCCTGGCTCGTCCGCGCCTTCCGCACCCTGCCCACCGCCACCACCCTCCCCTCTCCCCAGGAGGTCCGGGCCTCTCTCGCCGTCCCGCTCTATGACGTCCCTCCCTATGACACCACCAGCGACTCCACCTTGAGCTTCCGCAATTACCTCGAGGGATTCAGGGACCCGCCCGGTCAGCTCAGCATGGTCTGCGCCTCGGATGGCTTCATGGTCCTCCTGCCCCTCAACACCCCCACCATGCACAACGTCGTGCACGGCTGGGTCGGCGGTCTGCTCTCCGTCACCTCCGACGGCCGCTACGTCTTCGGCACCATGGGCCTGTCCACCTCGCCCAATGACCCCGTCTTCTTCCTCCACCACGCCAACGTCGACCGCATCTGGGACCGCTGGCAGCGCCTCCACGGCACCCCCTCCTACCTCCCCGTCTCCGGCCACCCCGGCAACGACATCGACTCCATGCTGATGCCCTTCCATGAAGCCGGCCTCATGGTCACTCCTCGAGACCTCGAGGACACCTCCGCGCTCGGCTACCGCTACGAGTGAGGCCATCGTGGCCCGCCGCTGGAACTGATCTACCCGCCGAACACGTCTGCCAGGTAGCGCCGCTGCTTCTCCATGTCGCGCATCCAATCAGCGGCCTGCTCCGGCGTGCAGCCGGTCCGCTCCTGGTGGATGCGCGCCACCGTCTCCCGCACCGCGGGCGCCATGTAGCGGCCATCCCCGCAGACGTACACGCACGCCCCCGCATCCAGCAGCGCTCCCACCCGCTCCCGCTCCTCCCACAGCCGGTGCTGCACGAACTTCACCCCCTCGCGCTCCCGCCGGAAGAACGCGGGGTACACCTCCACCACCCCCTGCTTCTCCCAGCCCTCGAGCTCCTCCCGGTAGAGGAAGTCCACGTCCGGGTGGTCGCACCCGAAGAACAGCAGCGCCCTCCCCAGCTTCGTCCCCCGCCCGGCCAGCTCCGCCCGCTCCTGGATGAACCCCCGGAAGGGCGCCAGCCCCGTGCCCGCTCCAATCATCACCACCGGGACGCCCGGGTCCTCCGGCGGCCGGAACGGCGTGTGCGGCTCCCGCACCACCGCCGGAATCCGTGAGCCCGGCTCGATGCGCGCCAGGTAGTTGGAGCACGTGCCCCGGTACCGTCCCCGCCCCGACAGGGCCGGCGCGTCCAGCACCGCCAGCGTGAGCGTGCACCGGTCCGGCGCCTCCAGCGGCGAGGACGAGATGGAGTACCGGCGCGGCTTCATCGGCGGCAGCATCTCCAGGAACACCCCGAACGGCAACTCGCAGGCGGGGAAGTCCTCCAGCAGGTCCAGCACGCTCACCCGCTTCTCCAATATCTCCGTGCGGTAGTCCTCCTGGCCCGCGCCTCCCTCTCCCGCGAGCGCCAGCAGCCGCTTCTTCTCCGGCGGGCACGCCGTGTACTTCGCCAGCAGCCGCAGGTCGTTCCGCGTCGCGGGCATCGACAGCTCCACGTAGAGGCCCACCAGCGCACGCACCGTCACCGGCCTGTCCAGCGGCAGCGTGCTCTGCTCCTCCCGCGTGCGCCGGATGAGCACCGTCTCCTCCGGGTCCAACCGGAAGCGCCGCGCCACCCGCTCCACCTGCTCGGGCGCGTTCTCCGGCAGCACCGCCAGGTGGTCTCCCGTCCGGTACGTCATCCCCTCCGGCAGCCGCACCTCCACGTGCCGCTTCGAGCGGCCGAACGGTGACGTCATGTCCACCAGCTCGCGGTTGGCCAACACCTCCATCGGCACCACGCCGTGCGCCAGCTCCAGCGGATCCGCCACCTGGTCCAGCCGCTCCACCTCGTAGCGCGGCGCCAGGCTCGTCTCCGCCGCCTCCACCCCGAACGTCTCGCCCAGCGTCGGCCACACACCCTGGTACCACCCGTCGAAGTCGCCGAAGAAGTCGCCCCGCGCGTCCGCCTCGCCCCGGGTGAGCATCCGGCTCGCTCCCGCCGCCGCCAGCCGCTCGTCCACCTGCCTCGGCACGGCCTGCCACGTCGCCGCCCAGTCCCGGTTGCCGCAGCCGAACACCGTGTAGTGCACGCCCTCCAGCGCCCCGGGCTGGAGCTCCTCCAACCACCGGCAGAACGCCTTCGCGTTGTCCGGCGGGTGCCCGTTGTACGAGGCCGTCACGATGACCACGCCTCCCTCGCGCGGCAGGCGCCTCGCGTAGGCATCCATCGTCCCCACCGTGGGCGCGTACCCCTGCACCGCCGCGTCACTCGCGATGCGATGGGCGAAGGCCTCCGACGAGCCCGTGTTCGAGCCATACAGCACCAACAGCGGCGTGCCGTGCCGCGCCACCGGCCCGGACGTCCACGTCGGCTTCTCCGGCACCGCCACCGGGGTGGCCGTCCTCAGGTCCACCACCGTCCGCTCCGCGTCGTCCCGCACCCGCACGCGCATCCGGAAGCCCTCCGGCTTGAGCGTCAGCGTCTCCTTGATGTGCAGCTGGTACCGCGTGTGGTCGATGGGCTTGAAGCGCTGCAGCAGCATCGCCAGCACCAGCAACGCCTCCTGCATGGCGAACGGCCGGCCAATGCACCCGCGCTGCCCATTGCCGAACGGCTTCCACGCGTTCGGCGGGAGCGCCGCGGCGGCCTCCGGACCGAAGCGCTCCGGGTCGAAGCGCTCCGGCTCCGCCCAGACCTCGGGGTCCCTGTGCAGCATCGGCGTGAGCACCATCACCGGCTCGCCCTTGCGCACCGGCCACGTGCCCCCGAGCACCGTGTTCTCGCGCGCGACCAGGCCCATGGCCGGTGCCGTGGGCCAGAGGCGCAGCGACTCGCGCAGCACCTGGTCCAGGTACGTGAGCTTGCCCATCTGCTCGAAGGTGGGGCTCCGCAACGGGTCCCTCCCGAGCACCCGGTCCACCTCCGCCGTGGCACGCGCCAGCACCTCCGGGTGCTTGAGCAACTGGTAGAGCGTGAAGGACAGCAGCCCGCTCGTCGTCTCGTGGCCGGCGATGAGGAACGTCACCACCTGGTAGCGGATGTTGACGTCGTCGAGCCCCTGTCCGCTCACCGGGTCCACCCCCTGGAGCATGAGGCTGAGCAGGTCCTTGCGCGTGGCCGCGTCCCCGTTGCGGCGCCGCTCGCGGATGACCTCGTCCACCACCTGGTGCATGTACTCGATGTCCCGCTGGTACTGCTGCTGCGTCATCAGCATCAGCCGCGTCTGCAACGGCAGCCGCCGCGCACGGTCCCCCGCCTCGGCGAGGCTGCGCACCATGGCGTCCACGAAGGGGTGCATCTCCCGCTGGTAGAAGCTGTTGAAGCGGTACCCGAAGCCGCACAGCGCGATGGTGTCGAGCGTCAACCGCGTCATGTTGTCGGTGACGTCCAGGTCCGCGTCCGGCCCGAGCCGCTCCCACTTCGTGAGCATCTGCTCGGCGATGTCGAGCATGAAGTCGAAGTAGCCCCGCATCGCCCGCGGCCCGAACGCCGGCATCAAGATGCGGTGCGCCAGCGTCCAGTTGGGCTCGTCCGTGTACGCGGTGAAGAGCCCGTCCCCCGCGAACTCGCGGATGTTCTTCAGCGCGCCCCCCACCGACTTGTCGAAACGCTTCTCGTCGCACACCTCGTCCACCAGCGCGTGCGAGCTGACGACCAGGATGGACCGGCCCGGAAAGCTCAGCCGGAAGATGGGCCCGTACTCCTGGCTCAGCCTCATCATCGACTGGATGGGCGTCTCCGCCTCCAGGTCCGGGATGTTGCCCACCAGGGGGCGCTTGCGAGGCTGGGGGATTGCGGGGTGGGCCGTGGCGCTGCTCATTCGGAAGACTCCTGTCCCTGTGGACTTATAGGGCAATCAGCCTTATTGATCTATAAGCACCTGGGCGCGCCGCGTCAACCCGGCCCGCACGCGTCACGGGTGGGAGTCAGGCGGGTCCGTGTGCCGCCAGGCGAGTCCGTGTGTTCAGAGGGAGGAGAGAATGTCAGCGCTGCTTCGAACGGGATGCCGGGCCCTTCCGGGCAGCCGGGCGTTTCCCCTCCGGGGTGGCGCGCAGTCCCCGCGTCACCAACTCCACCACCAGGTCCGCGTACCGCGCGATGGCCTGCTCGTCCTTCACGTCCAGCCCGAAGGCGCGCCGGGCCAGCTCGGGCTGGGCGAAGGCCTGGGTGCTCGCGCCGATGATGGCGAAGTAGGCGAAGCGCGAGTCCACCGGACGGATCGTCCCGTCCTCCACCGCGGCGGACAGCTCCTTCAGCAGGAAGGACAGCGAGACCGAGAGCCGGCTCTCGAAGAGGTCCTCGAAGGCCTCGCCCCCCGCGCTGCTCTCGGTACGGATGAGGCGGGAGAGCTCCGGACGCCGGCCACTGAAGCACACGAAGGCCCGCAGCAGGTGCTCCAGCCGGGTGGCCCGGTCCGCGCCCTCCACCTCGCGCTGGGCCACCTCCATCACCGCGCGCAGCTCCTGGAAGAGCTCCCCGAGCACCGCGTGCCACAGCCCCTGCTTCGAGCCGAAGTGGTGGTGCACCAGCGGCTGCGTCACCCCCGCCCGCCGGGCGATGCCCGCGGTCGTCGCGCCCGCGTAGCCGTGGTCCGCGAACTCCCGGATCGCCGCGGCGAGGATCTCCGCTCGACCGCTGCCTGCGACATGACGAGTACTCACCGCCTCATCGTGCTGTCTCGCACGCTCCCTGGCCAGTTCTCTCCGAATCGGAACGTCCCCACTGGCATCCTCTCCGTACCATGGCTTTCACGCGGGACGAAGACATCCGTCCCCCACCCGACAGGAGCACCATGACCGTCACCAATCACCAGTTCCGCCTCGCCGCCCGCCCCGTGGGCCTCCCCAAGCGCGAGGACTGGAACTACACCGAAGAGCCCGTCCGCGAGCCCGGCGAAGGCGAGATGCTCGTCAAGGTCCTCTACATCTCGCTCGACCCCGCCATGCGCGGCTGGATGAACGACGCGAAGTCCTATATCCCCCCCGTGGGCATCGGCGAGGTCATGCGCGCCGGCGGCGTCGGCAAGGTCGTCTCCAGCAAGCACCCCGGCTTCAAGGCCGGTGACTACGTCATGGGCACCTTCGGCGTGCAGGAGTACGCCCTCTCCAATGGCAAGGGCGTCACCCAGGTGGACCCGCGCATCGCTCCGCTGCCCGTCTATCTCGGCACCCTCGGCATGCCCGGCCTGACCGCCTACTTCGGGCTGCTCGACATCGGCAAGCCCAAGGCCGGTGAAACCGTCGTCGTCTCCGGTGCCGCCGGCGCCGTGGGCACCGTCGTGGGGCAGATCGCGAAGCTCAAGGGCTGCCGCGTCGTCGGCATCGCCGGCGGCCCCGACAAGTGCCGCTACATCGTCGAGGAGCTCGGCTTCGACGCCGCCATCGACTACAAGTCCGAGGACGTCAAGAAGGCCCTGCGCACCCACTGCCCCAAGGGCGTCGATGTCTACTTCGACAACGTCGGCGGCGACATCCTCGATGCCGTCCTCACGCAGATCAACCTCCGCGCCCGCATCATCATCTGCGGCGCCATCTCCCAGTACAACGCCACCGGCCCCGTCAAGGGCCCGGCCAACTACATGTCCCTGCTCGTCCACCGCGCCAGCATGACCGGCATGATCGTCTTCGACTACGCCGACCGCTACGCCGAGGCCGCTCGCGAAATGGCCGGCTGGTTGACCGCCGGCAAGCTCAAGTCCCGCGAGGACATCGCCACGGGCTTCCAGACCTTCCCCGAGACCTTCCTCAAGCTCTTCAAGGGCGAGAACACCGGCAAGCTCGTGCTCGAGGTCGCCAAGGACTGACGGCCCTCTCCCACTCCGCTCACGGGAACTCGGGCAGCGGCGAGACGTCGGGTGCCACCCACTCGCGCCTCGCCGCGTCCGCCTCCAGCGTCTCCTTCCGGTAGTGGCGCTCCAGCAGACGCCCGTTCAGCAGCTCCGGGTGTGCTTTCAGGAAGGCTTCGAAGGGCTCCAGTCCTGGTGTCTCCTTCAACGCGCTGTAGACGTGCGCGCTCCACGCCCTCGTCACCGTCTCGTGGTACTTGCCCGAAGCTCCCAGCGCCTGCGCGTACCTCTGGATGGTGCTCCGGATCCGCGCGTAGCCTTCCTCCGGCCCGCAGCCCCGTAGGTACAGCCACCCCAGTCGCAGGTGCTCCCGGTGCCCGAAGTGCTCTCCTGGCCACGTCGTCGCCTCTACCTCCGCCAGGAATTCGTCGTCAGCCGCGGTCCGTGGATCCATCTCGGGGTCCTCTATACCCTCACCCCGTCCCTCTCCCAGAGGGAGAGGGGTTGTTGGCTCAGCGGCCCAGCTTCGCCGCCAATGCCAGCCTCGCCGCCACCGCCAACGCGTCCGCCCTCTCGTTCTCCTCGTGCCCCGCGTGCCCCCTCACCCAGTTCCATCGAACCTGGTGCACCCGCGTCTGCTCCAACAAATCCCTCCACAGGTCCGCGTTCTGCACCGGCTGCTTGCTCGACGTCTTCCACCCCGTGCGCTGCCACTTCTCCAGCCACTTCTCCTCGAACGCGTTGCGCACGTACTGCGAATCCGTGAAGAGCTCCACCCGGCACGGCGCCTTCAACGCCCTCAGCGCCATCAGCGCCGCCGTCAGCTCCATCCGGTTGTTCGTCGTCTCCGGCTCCGCCCCGCTCAGCTCCCGCCGCGCATTGCCGTGCGCCGGGGAAATCAGGATGGAACCCCAGCCTCCAATGCCAGGGTTCGGCGAGCACGCGCCATCACAATAGATGTGGACCAGGGGTAGGGACATGCGAGTCCCTTCATCCTACCCCCAGCTGAACGCGTACTCCCCATCCAACTCGTGCACCCACTCGCGCGACACCCGCACCCGGCGTCCGCCCGAGGACTCCAACAGTCCTTCCAGCACACCCTCGTGGCACGCCGAGGGCAGGAAGTCCCCCTTCACCACGAAGCGGCCTTGGCTCTGCCCCGTCCACACCACCGACTGCTCCCCGAAGCTCAGCGAGTGCCGGTACATGTCCGGCACGCTCTCCATCATCCGCCTCGGGCTGCCGTAGGACATCAGCACCGCCATGCGCCCCACCGGCGAGGCCAGGAAGCCCGCGTTCGCGTGCCGCCCCAGCTCGCGCAGCACCGCCTCCCCTCCTCCCCACCTCGCCCCCAGCTCCCGCGCCGCGCACCCCAGCAGCCTCAGGAACGCCTTCAATGGGTAGCTGTAGAAGTCGAGGAACTTCCCCTCCCCGCCCTCCTCCAGGCAGCGCCTCACCACCGTCTCGCCCCCCAGCTTCCTCACCGCCACCAGCGCACTGTTGAAGAACAGCCCCCGCACCGTGTCCTCCGGTGCCGCCATGGACATCCGCCACGCCAGGTCCCACTCCCAACCGCACGGTGCTTCCATCAGCGTCACCGCCTCGATGCTCATTGGCCGTACCCCGGAGCTGCTGGAGGATGCGCGGCCCATCTCCGCCACGCGTGAGACGCCTCGAGTTGCATCGTATGTGCCGCGAGGGTTTCAACCCACCCCTTCCGTCCGCCGCTCCACACTTCGCACGTCCCCTGGCACCACCGTCCCACCCCGCGTCCACTGGCCGACACCCACCTGGCCCCCGGGGCGCAAAGCCTGCACGGCGCCAACGCTTCGCGGCGCGCAAAGCCTGCGTTGCTCTATTGCCAACAGACGAGGTACTCGCAGTCGAGCAACCCCATCCGCCAGGCGCGCACCGACACCGAGCGCGCATTCACCCGCTCCAGCGCCGCCAGCAGCACGCCCTCGTGGTACGCGCTCGGCATGAAGTCGCGCCGCATGAGGATGCGGCCCCGCGAGGCCCCCTCCCACACCACCGAGCGCTCCCCGTAGTTCACCGCCGACCGGTACGCCGAGGGCAACATCCCCAGCAGCCGCCGCGACTCCCCCTTGGAGAGCATCATCAACGCCTTGCCCGCCGCCGAGTGCAGCATGTCCGCCGTGGCGCGCCTCCCCAGCTGCCGCTGCGCCTCCTCCCACCCGCCACACACCGGCTCCAGCACCCTGGCCGCCGCGTCGTTCACCCTCAGGTACGTGCTCACCGGGTAGTTGAAGAACTCCACGAAGCGCGGCTCGCCCCCCGCCTCCACGCACAGGCGCATGGCCGCCTCGCCCGCCAGCGACCGCACCGCCTCCAGCGTGCCCAGGCAGAACATGCCCCGCACCGTGTCCCGGGGCGTCGCCAGCGACAGCCTCCGCTCCAGGTCCCCGCGCAAATCCTGCGTGCCCCGGTCCACACCGACCTCACAGATGCTCGTGCTCATGGGCACCATCCCTCTCCCTCCGGTGCGCTGGACCCCAGGTTCCGACCGCGGCGAAGCGCTCATGGTCCACCCTAACCACGCCTCTGGCAGCCAGCACCGTTTCACCTCCTCTTCCCGCGTCTCCTGGCCGACGCCTCCCCCCCCCGAATGCGCGCTCCCGCACACTGCTATCGCCCCGCTCGCGGGTCCCTCCTCCACCCGCGCATACAATGGCTGTATCTGTACGCAATGGCGCGAATCGCCTCCCCTCCTTCATCAGCGAAGGAGGTGCTTCGAAAATGAAGCAGGGCGCCCTGACGCCCCCCGAGCCAGCACCCTCGCCCGCGGTCGCCCCCCTCTGGACGAAAATCCCTTCTCTTGATTTCTCTGGAATTCCGCCCTGGCTTCACCGTTGACGCGGGAGCGCATCAGAGATGACGGCCACGAGCGAAAACCCCATCCCCCTCCGAAGCGAACGCAAGCCCCTGTACGTGCAGGTGGTGACCCAGCCCGCCCTTCACGGGTGCTGGGCGGTGAACATCAGCGAGACGGGTATCGGGCTGATCGCCACCCCGAAGGGGCCCACGGAGGGGCCGCGCGAGGGCGAGGAGTTGGAGATGGCCTTCACGCTGCCGGACTCGCGCGCGCGCATCCGCGGGCGGGGCGTGGTGCGCTGGCGGCATGATCCGCTGGAGCGGGAAGAGAGCGCGGTGACGGCGCTGGGCATCAGCTTCCAGTCCTTCGAGGGCTCGGACGGGGTGACGCTCAAGCGCTACCTGTTGGACCACCAGCTGTACGTGGCGGTGGTGTTCCCGGAGGAGGCGCAGATGCGGAGCCTGCGCGAGGCGCTGGAGGGCCACGTGCGCCTGCGCTTCGCGAGCTCGCCCGAGGACGTGGACCTGTTGCTGGGACGCGGGGACATCAGCGCGATCATGGTGTGCGGGCGGGACGAGGCGCGGGCGGTGGCCCTGGTGGAGCGGCTGGCATTGAAGCGCTCGGAGGCGGACCCCACCGGGGCGGGGCCCGCGAGCGACCTGTCGCCCCGCATCCTCTATTGCGCGCCCGCGGTGCCCACGCGGCTGGTGGAGCTGTTCAACCAGGGGAAGATCTTCAGGGCGCTCACCCCGCCGCTGGAGCCGCTCGCGCTGAGACAGGCGGTGCTCCAGGCGAGCCGCGAGCTGGGGATGCGCACGGAGCAGCGGCGGGCCGCGCTGGAGCTGGAGCGCAACCTGCTGCGCGAGCGCGCGCGAGAGGCCCCGCGGCTCTCCCCCCAGGCGGACGTGACCGAGGAGCCCGGCTTCCGCAGCCCCGCCATGCGCGAGGTGGTGGAGATGGTGCGCGTGGCCGCGCCCCACCGGGTGGCCGTGCTGCTGCAGGGCGAGACGGGCACGGGCAAGGAGGTGCTCGCGCGCATCATCCACCGGTTGAGCGGGCGGAGCGACCTGCCGCTGGTGGTGCAGGACTGCGGCGCCCTCACCGAGACGCTGCTCGAGAGCGAGCTCTTCGGCCACGTGAAGGGCGCCTTCACCGGCGCCGTGGTGGACCACCCGGGGCTCTTCGTGCTCGCGGATGGGGGCACCATCTTCCTGGACGAGATTGAAAACACCACCCCCAACCTCCAGTCCAAGCTGCTGCGGGTGCTGGAGAGCGGGGACGTGCGGCCGGTGGGAAGCACCCAGGTGCGCCGGGTGGACGTGCGCATCATCGCCGCCAGCAACAGGGACCTGTCCGAGGAGGTGCGCGAGGGCCGCTTCCGCAGCGACCTCTTCTACCGGCTCAACAGCTTCACCATCGACCTGCCCCCGCTGCGCGAGCGCCCCGAGGACATCCTGGACCTGGCGCGCCACTTCCTGGCCCACTTCAACCGCACGTTGAGGCGCGCGGCCAGCGGGCTGTCGGAGGAGGCCGAGCAGATACTGATGTCGGCGAAGTGGCCGGGCAACGTGCGCGAGCTGCGCAACTGCATGGAGCGCGCCGTGCTGCTGTCCACGGGCGAGGAGTGGGTGACACGGCGCCACCTGCCTCCGAACCTGGTGGCGGGCGCGCGGGGCGCCTCGCGGCAGCAGGTGCACGCGAGTGGCTCGGGCTCGCTGAAGGAGCGGCTGGAGCAGTTGGAGAAGGAGATCATCCGCGAGGCCCTGGAGCGCAACGGAGGCGTGGTGCGGCGCGCGGCCGCCGCGCTGGAGATGGATCCGGTGACGCTCGGCCGCCGGGTACGGCGGCACGGGCTCATCAGCAAGGACTCCTGAGGGCCAGGACGAGACGCGTTACGGCGCGGGCTCGCAGCCACAGCCGCAGGCATCGGAGAACGCCTGCTGATCCGGCTGGCAGGTGTAGCGGATCACCGCGCACTGCTCGGGGTCCCGCGAGACGTAGGTCCGGTCCGGATCCTTGTCATCGCAGGTGGTCTTGCAGCCGCAGCCGCAGTCGTTGAAGAACACCTCGGAGCCCTCGGGGCATTGGAAGAGGATGGCGGCGCACTCCGCGGGATCTCGAGAGACGTAGTCGTAGCCGTGCCCCTTCCCGCAGGAGAGCTGCTGCTCGGTCTGCGCGACACAGATGCCGCCACAGTCACGGCCCCCCTGATTCGGGTCACAGCCATCATTCGGATCGTCCACGCAGGAGAGACCCTCCGCGCACCGGATGGCGGCGATGCCACCGCAGAACTCTCCCTCGGACGCCGCAGCCGCCTGTTGGGCCTCCGCGGTGGGGCTACAGGCCGTACCAGCCAGAGCAACACTGACGACGAGGACACTCCAGGAGATCAATCGGATCGACATGAACACACCCTCCCTTGTATTCGGGACAACCCTTCGTTGCCCTCGGGGGAGAGAAGTTGGGCGCACCAGAACGATCCGGAAGAGAAGCGGTGCGCGGAAGCTCCACGAACGCCTGCCTGGCGGGCACCCGTGGAGTTTCCAGCACGCGTCCACTTGCCCGCGGCACGCTGCTCCGCTCCTTCCCCCCAAGCTCGGAGGCGGGCACTACTCCAGCACGCAGCCATCGCGCTCGCTGACGAAGCGGGCCTTCCCGCCCCACAGCAGCGCCGCGGCCGTCCGCACCGTGCGCTCCTCGTAGTCCACGTGCACCGTGGCCACCGCGGGGCTCGCCTTCGTCCAGCGCCGGCAGTACTCCTCGCTCATCTCCATCACGAAGACGCACGAGCAGAAGTCCTTCGCCGTGTACGAGGTGACGAGCTGCAGGTCATTGTTGTCGTAGGGACGCTCCACCGTGTCGCCCCTCCCGCAGGAGAGGACCACGGCGCACGCGAGCAGCCCCGCCACCCGGCTCCAGGTCTTCATGGCAGGTCCTCCACCACCGCGAGCGACAGCTTCAGCAGCGTGTCCAGCGAGAAGCTCCCATCCCGGTCATCCGCGGTCCGCACCACGAGCAGATCCTTCGAGGGAATGACGGTGATGGACTGGCCCCAGTGCCCGCGTGCCACGTAGGTGCCCTCGGGCGCGCTCGGCCAGGGCAGCTCCTTCTGTACGCCGGGAATGGGACGGTTGAGCCACCACTGCCAGCCCTGCACGTCATCGGAGCCGCGCTCGTAGGACTTCAGGTGGATGGGCCCGGAGACCTGTGTGGACTCCGTCACCCAGTTCTCGGGCAGCACCCGCCCACCTTCCCAGCACCCGTCATTGAGGTAGAGGAAGCCCAGCTTCGCCAGGTCGCGCGGCGTGGCATGCAGGTACGAGGAGCCCACCACCACGCCCTTGCCATCCCGCTCCCAGGCGGCGCTCTTCATCCCCAGCACGTCGAGCAGCAGCGTCCACGCCCAGTCCTTGCCCAGCGAGGGCCGCAGCGCCGCGTCCAGCACCCCACTGAGCAGCGTCGCGTCCCCGGACGAGTACCTCCACGAGGTGCCCGGCTTGTCGCTCAGCGCGTGCCCGGTGATGAAGGACACCATGTCCTGGCGGCCCTCGCCGTACAGCATCGCCAGCACCGAGGACGTCTGGTGGGTGCCGCCGTTCTCGTAGTCCTCCCGCCAGTCCAGCCCCGAGGCGAACTCCAGCAGGTTGCGCACCGTGATGGCGCAGCTCTCCTCCCGCCTCGCCTTCACGTACTCGCAGATGGAGTCGTCCAGCTTCACCGAGCCCCGTGCCACCGCGATGCCCGTGAGCGCGCTGATGAAGCTCTTCGACACCGACCAGGCCAGGTGCCTCTTGCTCGCGTCGAAGCCGCGTCCGTAGCGCTCGTACACCACCCGTCCCTTGTGGATGAGGAGCAACCCGTCCGTGCGCACGCCCTTGCGCTCCTCGTCCCTGCCCTGGAGCGTGAAGGCGTACTCCTCCAGCGCCTGGATTCGCGCAGCCCTCACCGAGGCCACCTCGGACCGGCCATCGGGCCAGCCCTCCGTGGGCCACGAGGAACGCGTGGGACACTCGGCCGCCCGCGCGGGCAACGCGGAAGACAGCGCCAGGGCCACCAGCGCGGGCAGCCAGAACTTGTCGTGGGTGTGGAGTCGATGCATGGGAGCTCGGGGGGAATTCAGAACGTGTGACGCACCAGGGGCACCACCAGCGCGCGCGAGGCCGTGGCCTCCACCACGGAGCGCGGCGGCTCGGGGGCTCGCGGGCCGGAGGGCGGCGGGGCCGGAGACGTCGCGCGCATCGTCAGCGTCACCGCCGAGGGCAGCAGCACCGCCTCCACCAACGTGAAGAGCGCCGCGTTGCCCAGGTCGTGCACCGTGGCCCCCAGCAGCACCGCGCCCGTCACCGCCAGCACGTGCACCCCGAGCGCCACCCATACCGCTGGGCTCAGGCGCACGCTGCCCGGCTGCAACAGGTTGCCGACGAACCACTGCGCCCCCGCCACCGCCAGCGGTGGCAGCGCCACCAGCAGCAGCATCGCCGGAGCGGCCGCCAGCACCAGGTTGCTCGACAGCGAGCCCACCCACGCGCTCAGCGCCAGCGTCGCCGGCACCGACACCACCGCCGCGCCCGCCCCCGTCGCCAGCTCCAGCGCCATCCACTTCACCGGGTCGTCCACCATCATCGCCGGCTGCTCCGGCAGCAACCGCGCCGACTCCGGCGCCGCTCGCGACGTCACGGGCACCACGCACAGCACGAGAGCCAGGGCCAGGGCCGCGCCAGGACACGCCCGCCATCCATCCGCTCGCAGGGAGAACATGGCCCTCTGTCATATCATCGACAACGGCCCCCTCCCTCCGGGGGGTGGGGGTGTTTGCGTCCCCCCTTCCTTCATGTCAGCGTGAAAGCCCCAGCGCGGACCGCCCCTGCGTGCCTGAGCCCAAGCACATCCTCCAACGCTGGCATCCACTCGCGAAGCTGGGGCTGTTCGCGCTCGCGCACTACGCCAGCGTGCGTCTGGGCATGAGCATCGTCACCCCGGACGAGCACGTGTCCGCCATGTGGCCCGCCAGTGGTGTGACGCTCGCGGCCCTGCTGCTGTCGCGCTTCCGCCTCTGGCCCGCGCTCGTCCTGGTGGGCATCGCCGTGGAGCCCTTCGCCTATGTCCCGGAGCGGCTGCCCCACCTCTCTTCCTTCATCCTGTCCACCGGCAACCTCCTGGAGGCGCTCCTCGGGGCCTTCGTCCTGCGCCGCTACGTCGGCTTCCGTCCTTCCCTGGAGCGGGTGCGGGACATGCTCTCGCTGCTGGGAGTCTCCGTCCTGCTGAGCACCCTGCTCAGCGCCTCCTGGAACGTCCCCCTGCTGGCGTCGTTCGGGAAGATTCCGTGGGCGGCCTGGAAGAGCCAGTGGTGGGTCTTCTGGGTGGGCGATGCCATGGGCGTGCTGCTCATGGCGCCAGCGCTGCTCTCCTGGGCCACGCGCGGGCTCGAGGGCTGGAGCCGCGCACGCCAGGGCGAGTTGCTGGCCCTGCTGCTGCTGCTGGCCCTCACCGTCCAGCTCGTCTTCTCCTGGGCCCCCTTCGACTCCAACGACTACCACCCCGTCACCTACCTGGCCTTCCCCTTCATCCTCTGGGCCGCGCTGCGCTTCGACGTCCGGGGCACCACGGCCGCCCTCACCGTGCTCGCCGCACTGTCCATCCTGCACACCCTCGAGGGCAGCGGACCCTTCGCCACCGAGCACGTGTCGCCCCACTCCACCACCCGGAGCGTCGTCTTCCTCCAGACCTTCCTGGCCGCCATGGCCGTCTCGGGGCTGCTGCTGGCCGCCGCCCTCGGCGATCGCCGCGCCGCGCAGGAGAAGGCCACCCACCTCAACCGCGAGCTGCACCTGTCCCTGGAGGAGCTGGCCCACGCCCAGCGCGCCCTCGTGCACCGCGAGCGCATGGCCGCGCTCGGCGAGCTGTCCGCCAGCATCGCCCACGAGGTGCGCAACCCCCTGGCCGCCATCTCCAACTCCGTGGCCGCCCTCACCCGCCTGGCTTCCCCCCAGGAGAACGGCACCGCCTGGGAGCTGCTCGGCGTCATGAGCGAGGAGATCGCCCGGCTGGACCACCTCGTCACCGGACTGCTGGACTTCGCCCGGCCCATCGAGCCCCGCCTCTTCCCCCAGTCGCTCGACTCGGTCGTGGAAGGGGCCCTGGAGTCCTCGCTGCGCTCGGAGCCCCGCGCCGGACAGGTGCGGGTGGCGCGCTCGTTGGATCCGCAGCTGCCCGAGACGCTCCTGGACCCGCAGCTGCTGCACCTGGCCCTCAGCAACCTCTTCACCAACGCCCTGCAGGCCATGCCCCAGGGCGGCGAGCTGCGCGTGGAACTCGGCCGCGAGCAGTGTGGCGGCCGCACCATGGCCTCGCTCACCATCACCGACACCGGCCCGGGCATCACCCCCGAGGTGATGGCCCGCATGTTCGAGCCCTTCTACACCACCAAGGCCGCCGGCACCGGCCTGGGCCTCGCCATCGTCCGGCGCATCGTGGACGCCCACCACGGCTGCCTGGAGGTGCGCAGCACCGTGGGCCAGGGGACGACCTTCATCGTCCACCTGCCCCTGGGTCAGGCGCCGGGCACCGCCTCGGCCGCCTGAGTCCGCCTAGAACGGAATGCCGCCGTCCTCGTCGTTGCCACCCCCGCTGTAGTCGTCATCCCCGTGCGGTGGCGGCTCGTCTCCCCCTCCGGACTCGCCCCCTCGCTGCCGGGCGATCTCCGCCTCGATCGCCGCCAGCAACGCCCGCTCCCGGTCGTGCCACCGCGACTTGCTCGGGTCTCCCAGCGAGCGCCTCGCCCCGTTCGCGTAGTACTCCAGGTCCCCCATGCTCGCGCCCCGGATGGGTCCACCCTTGCTCCGCCCGTAGTTGGGGAACACCGCGACCTCCCCCGCCGAGCCTCCACCACCTCCACCGCCGCCGCCTCCTCCACCGTACGAGGCCGACCGCCTTGGCGCCGCCGCCGCCGCGTCCGGCGTCCCTCCAATCGTCATGTCCCCCAGCTTCAGCGTGAACCCGTCCCCGTTTCGGGTCGCCGTCCCCACTCGCACCTGCTCCACTCGCCCGTCCGGGCGCTTCACTGCCACCGTCACCGGATACTGATCGCTCATGCCCGCCGGAAATCACTCCCGGCACGGTGTGTCAACGACTCCCAGGGGCAGGGGTCCACGGCCCAACCCGCTCGCGCAGCAGGCGGCCTCCGGTCGTCCCCGGGCAGACCCTCACCCTGACCCTCTCCCAGAGGGAGAGGGGATTGGCACGGGCTCGAGCCCGGGGACCGGGATACCCTCACCCCGTCCCTCTCCCGGCGGGAGAGGGGTGTTCGTTGGGTGAGGGGCGGATCCTCCTCAGTGCAGCGAGATTCGCTCCTGGCCGCCCTTCTTCCTCACCCACGCCTTCGGCTTCGGCGGCGTCTGCGGCTCCGGCCTCTGCGGCGCCGCCTCCGCCAATGCCTTCGACGCCGCCCGGCCCCTCGGCAGCACCACTTCCTGCACCGACTGCGGCGCCGCGTCGTCCACCCAGCTGTCCGGCCGCCGGTTCGACTTCACCAGCAACCTCAGCTTCTGGTAGTGCGCCGAGCAGTACCCCTTCGAGCGCGCCGGCCTCTTGCACCCGATGACCGCGCACCGGCGTCCCGCTGCCTCCGGCGGACGGCCCCGCCTCTTCTCGGGCACCACCTCCGCTACCTTGCCCCGGGGCGCCGGCACCAGCGCCGGCGGCCTTCCTCCGCCCCGGCCCCGGCCCACCGGCGGCAACTCGATGCCCGGCAGCGCCAGCTGCAATGACTGCATCCGCGTGGCCAACGGCGCCAGGCGCTGGACGATGTCCGACAGCTCCTCGATGACATCCAGCCGCTCTCCCATGCGCGCGACGGCCTTGTGCATGGGCCCCAGCCGGGTCCGGAGCTCCGCCTGCACCATCTCCAGCAACGGTTTTTCGATCGACATGCGCGCACCATATGCCACCCATGGGGCCCTCCCGCCAGTCCGACCAGCGGCTTCCGGGCCCCGCTCTGTCGACCCGGCCACTCCACCCCACCGTCCACCCCCGCTCATCCCATGCCGAATGCTGCGGCGCCCGCGCCCCTCTTGGGGCATGGTTCGGCCCGCCCGGCACTGAGGAATCCCAGACATGATCCACGATCCAACCGACTGGCTTTGCATCAACACCATCCGCACCCTCTCCATGGACGCGGTGGAACAGGCCCACTCGGGCCACCCGGGCGCGCCCATGGCGCTCGCCCCCGTCGCCTACCAGCTCTGGCAGCAGGAGCTGCGCTACGACCCCACCAGCCCCGTCTGGCCCAACCGCGACCGCTTCGTGCTCTCCAACGGGCACGCCTCCATGCTGCTCTACTCCCTGCTCCACCTGACCGGCGTGCGCCGCGTCACCTCGACCTACTCCGTCGAGGACCAGGTGGCCGTGTCCCTGGACGACATCAAGAAGTTCCGCCAGCTGGACAGCTCCACCCCCGGCCACCCCGAGTACCGCTGGACCAGCGGCGTGGAGACCACCACCGGCCCCCTCGGCCAGGGCGTCTCCAACTCCGTCGGCATGGCCATGGCCTCCCGCTGGCTCGCCAGCTACTTCAACCGCCCCGGCTTCGAGCTCTTCGACTACGACGTCTGGGCCATCTGCGGTGACGGCGACCTGATGGAGGGCGTGGCCAGCGAGGCCGCCTCCCTCGCCGGCCACCTCAAGCTGCCCAACCTCTGCTGGGTCTACGACAGCAACCACATCAGCATCGACGGCAGCACCGAGCTGGCCTTCACCGAGGACGTGGGCAAGCGCTTCGAGGCCTACGGCTGGCGGGTGCTCCACGTCGCGGACGCCAACGACCTGGACGCGCTCTCGCGGGCCTACACCACCTTCAAGCAGGACCGGGGCCTGCCCACCCTCATCATCGTGCGCAGCCAGATCGGCTACGGCGCCCCCAAGAAGCAGGGCAGCGCCAGCGCCCACGGCGAGCCGCTGGGGGAGGAGGAGCTCAAGGGCGCCAAGCGCAAGTACGGCTGGCCCGAGGACGCGAAGTTCCTCGTGCCCGACGGCGTGCGCGAGCGCTTCGCCGAGCGCGTGGGCGAGCGCGGCAAGCGGCTGCGCACCGAGTGGGAGGCGAAGTTCGCCGAGTACCAGAAGCAGTTCCCCGAGCTGGCGGACCAGCTGCAGCGGATGCAGCGGCGCGAGCTGCCCGCGGGCTGGGACAAGGAGCTGCCCACGTTCCCCGCGGACGCCAAGGGCGCGGCCACGCGCGAGACGAGCGGCAAGGTGCTCAACGCGCTGGCGAAGAACTACCCCTGGCTGGTGGGTGGCTCGGCGGACCTCAACCCGTCCACCAAGACGTACCTGTCCTTCTCCGGGGCGATGAAGCCGGGGGACCACGCGGGGCGCAACATCCACTTCGGTGTGCGCGAGCACGCCATGGGCTCCGTCATCAATGGCCTGGCGCTGTGCAAGGTGCGGCCCTACAGCGCCACCTTCCTCATCTTCAGCGACTACGAACGCCCCGCCATCCGCCTCTCCGCCATCATGGAGGTGCCGAGCATCCACATCTTCACCCATGACTCCATCGGTCTGGGCGAGGACGGCCCCACGCACCAGCCGGTGGAGCACCTGGCCAGCTTGCGCGCCATTCCCGGCGTCATCGTCATCCGGCCCGCGGACGCCAACGAGGTGACGGAGGCCTGGAAGGTCATCGCCCCGCTGCGGCACGAGCCGGTGGTGCTGGTGCTGACGCGGCAGGCCGTGCCGACGCTGGACCGGACGAAGTACGCACCCGCCTCGGGGCTGGCGAAGGGCGCCTACGTGCTGATCGACAGCGAGGGGACGCCGGACGTCATCCTCATCGGCACGGGCAGCGAGGTGTCGCTGTGCCTGCAGGCGTACGAGCAGCTCAAGAGCGAGGGCGTGAAGGCGCGCGTGGTGAGCATGCCCTCGTGGGAGCTGTTCGAGCGGCAGGACGAGGCGTACCGCGAGCAGGTGCTGCCGTCGTCGGTGCGGGCGCGCGTGGCGGTGGAGAAGGCGGCGACGTTCGGCTGGGAGCGCTGGGTGGGGCTGCGCGGCGCGGTGGTGGGCATGCGCAGCTTCGGTGCGTCCGCGCCCCTCAAGGCCCTGCAGCAGAAGTTCGGCTTCACCGCGGAGAACGTGGTGAAGGTGGCCCGCGAGGTGATGGAGCAGGCGAAGAAGTAGCCGCCGTCCGGGCGCCCTCTCCCACCTGGGGAGGGGGCCGGCCTCGTCAGGAGGCGTTGAGCTTGCGCGGCTCGGGTTCGCTCCGCGCGCTCGACTTCAGGGTGAACGTGAAGGCAGTCCCCTGCTCCCTCGACGAGGCCACATCGATCGTCCCGCCATGGGCCCTGGCGATCTCCGACACGATGTACAGCCCGAGCCCGAGGCCGGTGCGCGGATGACCGGCGGGCCCCCTGCGGTAGGGCCGGAAGAGCAGCGGAATCGTCTCGGGAGGAATGGGTGCGCCGCGGTTGGTGACCGTCAGCACCACGCTGTCCGCCGTGCGCCGCAACTGGACGTCCACGGGCTCGCCGGACTCGCCGTGTTCGAGCGCGTTCGCCACCAGGTTCGAGAGCAGCTGGCCCACGCGCTCACGGTCGCAGAGGACCCCCGTGCACTCGTCGGCGGCGAACCGGATGATGCGCTCGGGGTGCGCGCTCTCCAGCTCCGAGACGATGTGCCTGAGTGAGACCGCCAGGTCATCCACGGGTGCCATCGAGAGGCTGATTCCCCCTCCCAGCTTCGCCCGGGCGAAGTCCATGACGTCGTCGACGAGCCTCGACATGCGCCGGCTGCTCTCGCGGATCCGCCGGACGATCCTGGATTCCCGCTCGGCCAGCTGGGCACGCAACAGCGTGTCCGCCCCCATGAGCACCGAGGAGAGTGGGTTGCGGAGGTCATGGCCGAGCACGGCGATGAACTGCTCGCGCAGCTCCGAGGTCTGCTGCTCGTTCAGCAACTGCTCACGGGTCGCCTCCTGCCGCTGCTCCGCGTCGAGCTGAAGCGCGATGAGGTCGGCGAAGAGCTTCATCATCGCCACGACCTTCGGTTCCTCGAGCTTCGCGGGCAGCGGATCGAGCGCGCAGACGTTCCCGAAATACTCACCATTCTTCAGGAAGATGGGCACCGCGATGTAGCTCTCGAAGCCGTACAGCTTCGGAGTCCGATGGGTGCAGTAATGAGGATCCTGGCTGGCGTGGTTGATGACGATGGGGGTGTAGGAGTCGCGGACCTCGCTGCACAGCGTGGTCGCGACATCGAGGTGGTCGCCGGCCTTCAGGCCAAAGGCGATCTCATCGTGCACCGCACACGCCGTCCAGGTGCCCTGGGTGACACGTGCGACGACCGAGAAGCGAAGGCCCGTCGTCTCGGTGACGACCCGCAGGATGGTGGGGACGGCTTCCAGGCGAGAGACCGCCGCGACGTCGGATTCGATGGAACGGGCCATGATGAGCAAGCAGGGGGCGTGAGCGACGGAGACCCAGAGCCCCCGTTCTATCGCGTCCAGGGCATTCAACGCGCACGCGGAAGCCGAAAATCACAGCCCAGGTGCAGAGCAGGCTGGCGGGAACGGGAATGTCCGCCCGGCTACATGACGGGAAACTTGTTGCGGCTCCGCACAGGACATCAGGATGCAGCCGGTCCCATGAGGGGACCTTCGCTCAGCAAGGACGGGTGGACATGCATTCGACGTCTCGCCGTATTCGCACCGTGGGAGTGCTCGCCGCGTTGATGTTCCTCGCACCCGCCTGCAAGCGTGACAGCACGGAGGCCAAGGGAGGCACGGCGGCCCCGGCCCCGGGCTTGAAGATCGCCCTGCTGCTGCCGGAGTCGAAGACCGCGCGCTACGAGACCCATGACCGTCCGCACTTCGAGCGCAAGGTGAAGGAGCTGTGCGCGGACTGCGAGATCCTCTACAGCAACGCCGATCAGGACGCCTCGAAGCAGCAGAACCAGGCCGAGGCGGCGCTGACCAACGGGGCCAAGGTGCTGGTGTTGGATCCGGTGGACTCGGCCTCGGCGGCCGCCATCGTGACGCGCGCCCGGCAGTCCAAGGTGCCCGTCCTCAGCTACGAGCGCCTCATCCTCAACGCGGACGTGGACTACTACATCTCCTTCGACAACGAGAAGGTGGGCCGGCTCCAGGCCCAGGCGCTGCTCGACAAGCTCAAGGCGGACGGCAAGGGCAACGGCACCATCGTCATCATCAACGGCTCGCCCACCGACAACAACGCGAAGCTCTTCAAGGCGGGCGCGCATGCCGTGTTCGATGGCTCCGAGCTGAAGGTGGGCGCCGAGTACGACACGCCGGACTGGAGCCCGGACAAGGCCCAGCAGCAGATGGAGCAAGCCATCACCACGCTGGGCAAGGACAAGATCGCCGGCGTGTACGCGGCCAACGACGGCACGGCGGGTGGAGCCATCGCGGCGATGAAGGCCGCCGGTGTGTCGCCGCTCCCGCCCGTCACCGGGCAGGACGCCGAGCTGGCCGCCATCCAGCGCATCCTCGCGGGTGAGCAGTTCATGACCGTCTACAAGGCCATCAAGGCCGAGGGGGAGATCGCCGCCGAGGTCGCCGTGGCGCTGGCGCGCGGCAACCCCCTGCCCCCCGGCCGGGTGAACGGCAAGGTGAACAACGGCACCAAGGACGTGCCCTCCATCCTCCTGCCCGCGCAGGTCGTCACCAAGGACAACGTGAAGAGCACCGTCGTCGCCGACGGCTTCTGGACGGCCGCGCAGATCTGCGAGGGCACCTACGCGAGCGCCTGCGCCTCGGCGCAGCTCACGCCCTGAGGCGCCCCGCGGGGCGCCCTCCTACCGGGTCTCGAGGGCCAGGGCGAGGGCGCCCAGCACCCCGGCGCGATCCCCCAGGCCGGGCGGGACGATGTACGTGTCGATGTGCTCGAGGATGGCGGGAGATTGGATGTAGCCGTTGAGCAATCTCACCACCTCGGCGCGCACCAGCGGGAAGAGGTGCCGCTGCGCCATCACCCCTCCGCCGATGATGATGCGCTGGGGTGAGAGCGTGCAGATGTAGCTCATCAGCGCGAGCGCGATGTAGTGCGCCTCGAGTGCCCAGGCGGGATGATCCTCCGGCAGGGACTCGGCGCGCTGGCCCCAGCGCTTCTCCAGGGCCGGACCGGACGCCAGCCCCTCGAAGCAGTCGCCATGGAAGGGACAGCCCCCGGGGAAGGGATCCGCCCGGGAGTCGTGCGGCAGGCGGATGTGCCCCATCTCCGGATGAAGGAGGCCGCGCATCAACCGGCCGTTACTCGGCCCGCCCCCGCCGATGCCGGTGCCGATCGTCAGGTAGATGAACGTGTCGAGCCCCTGGGCCGCGCCCCAGCGGTTCTCTCCGAGGGCCGCGCCATTCACGTCGGTGTCGAAGCCGACCGGGATGTTCAGGGCCCGCCGGAACGGACCGGCCACATCCGCGTTCCTCCAGCCCGGCTTGGGCGTGGAGGTGATGAAGCCGTACGTCGGTGAGCCCGGGTGGAGATCCACCGGGCCGAAGGACGCGATGCCCAGGGCCGCCAGTGGACCCCGCTCACGCGTCTGCTCCTGGAAGAACGCCAGGGCCTGACCGATCGTCGCCTCGGGCGTCGTGGTGGGGATGCGCACCTGGGCCCGGATGTCGTCCGGGCCCGTCCCCACCGCGCACACGAACTTCGTCCCCCCCGCTTCGATGCCACCCCACAGTGCCGTCACATCACCCTCCTGCTCGAGACCTGCTCCCACTCGGACCGCAACAACCCCCACACCTGCTGGTCCTTGCGCTTGCCGTCAATGAAGTAGTGCTCGCGCATCACGCCCTCCAGCGAGAAGCCGAGCTTCCGCGCCACGCCCTGCGAGGCCAGGTTGTCCGCCGCCGTGGTGAGCCAGACGCGGTGCAGGAAGGGCCACTCGCCGAAGAGGCGCTCCAGCACCCTCGCCACCGCCCGCGTGCCGATGCCCCGGCGGTGGTACGCGCTCGAGAGCATGTAGCCGATCTCCACCCGCCCCTGGAAGCGCGACAGCTCCCGCGCGGCCACCGTGCCGATGATGCGCCCGTCGAGCTCCACCATCCACCGGAAGCTCGTGGCCTTGGGGTCGGACAGGTCACTGGTCGACTCCTGGAGGCGCTTCAGCAGCGACTCGCGCGAGGCCGGCTCCAGCGGCATCAGCGCGCGCGAGACGGGCTCCTCGCGCATCGCCATCCACACGTCCACGTGCTCGGGCAGGGCGGGGACCAGGCGGAAATCGGGGGGCGTCATGGGGCGGCACTGTAACGCCCGGAAGGCCGGAGGGCAGGCAAGTCGACGAGCCGCCGAGCAACCTGCCCGGCGAGCCTCGGCTGCGCGGAACGGAAACGCGCCTCAGCTTCCGGCAACAGCGGCACACACGAGACAAGGGGGAAGGCCATGACGAAGACGAAGCTTCTGCTGACGGGGCTCCTGGCGGGCGCGGTGGCATTCGGTACCGCGTGCAAGACGGACCAGGGGGCTACCACCGGCACGGACACCACCACCGCCCCGAATCAGACGCCCCCCCCGCCGCCCGACACCGACACCGGTGGCTCGGGCTATGACAACCCGGAGCGCGGCCAGGACGTCACGCCGCTGCCCGACGAGGGCACGCGCGAGAGGGAGCCGGGCGTGCACGAGGGCGGCACCCATTCTCCCTCGGGCAACCCGGGTCTCGAGCCGGGCCCCCTGGGCGAGGAGCGCGACCTGAGCAACGAGACCGGCGAGGAGCCGAACAACCCGGGCACCCAGTCGCCGCAGCCCATCAATGACGAGACCGCGAACCCGGACGACGGCGCGTCGCAGCCGCGGCAGTAGCCGCTAGAGGGGCGTGCGCCGGCTCCAGATGTCGCGCGCCTCGTCCAGGTCCACCGCGCGGAACCGCACCGGGGCCCCTGGCCTGCGGGCGGCCAGAGCGCCCCAGTCCGCGCGGATGACCACCGCGAGCACCGGATAGCCGCCCATGGTGGGATGGTCCGGCCCGAGCACGATGGCCTCTCCGGAGGACGGCACCTGGATGGCGCCGCGCACCATGGGTCCGGACAGCCCCGAGCCCACATCGGCCTGCGGCAGCTTCGGCCCGTGCAGCCGCATGCCCACGCGGTCGCTCAAGTCGGACACGGTGAAGGTGCTCTCCAGCAGCACCTCCGCCGTGCCCGCGCCGAAGAAGCCCAGGTCCGGCCCGAGCACCACGCGCACGTCCGACTCCAGCGACAGCGCCGTGCCGGCCTCCACGCGGGCACCACCTCCGGTGCCGAGTGGCAGCACGTCCCCACGCTTCAGCATGCGGCCCTCGAGACCGCCGAACCGCGCCACCGGCAGCGTGCCCCGCCCGCCGAGCACCTCGGGCAAGGCGAGCCCGCCCTCCACGGCCACGTAGCGCACCACCGCCGCGTCGGGCGCCGGCACCGAGACGCGCCCGCCCTCCTCCACCTGGAAGGCCCGGCCGTCCACGGACACCCACGCGCTCCGCCCGCGCAGCCGCAGCTCCAGCCGCCCAAAACACTCCAGGGCCGCCGCGCTCCACGCGTTGCCCACCGCGCGGTTGGCCGCGGCCAGCCACTCGGGCACCAGCGCGCCACCGGGTGGCACCCCCTGGTGCATGAGGCCCGCGCGTCCTCCGTCCTGCACCAGCACCGCCCCACCGACGTCGAGCACCTCCCACGTTGCGTCCATGTCAGTCCACCCGCTCGAAGAGCACCCGGTCCCCGAGTCCCAGCAGCGCGCCGGAGTCGGGCCGGAAGGCGGTGAAGTCCACGGCGGTGGCGATGAGGTTCCACCCGCCCGGCGAGGCGAACGGGTAGATGCCGGTGCGCTGCCCGGCGAGCCCCACCGCGAGCGCCGGCACGCGCGTCCTCGGCGTGGAGAGCCGGGGCACGGCGATGCGCGCATCCACCTCGCCCAGGTAGGCGAAGCCCGGGAGGAAGCCCACGCTGCGCACCGTGTACTCGCGCGAGGCGTGCAGCAGCGCCACGTCGTCCACCGACAGGCCCACGCTCTCGGCCACCCTCTCCAGGTCCGGTCCGTCGTAGCGCACGCGCACGGTGACGAGTGGCCGCTCCTCCACCAACGCCGGAGCCGTGGTCAGCCGGCCCAGCACGCGCCGCGGGTCCTCGGGCGGGGCCGAGGGGTCGAAGTACATGCAGGCATGCGCCTCGCCCACCACCACGTCCACCACCCCGGGCTGGGCCTTGAGCGCCTCCAGCACCGCGCGCCGCTCCAGCCGCGCGGGCAGCGCGAGCCGCAGCGCGCCCTCTCCGAGCGGCTCGGTGCGCAGGGAGAGCACGTCCAGCACCTCGCGCACCTCGCGCGCCATCGCCACCGCGCCCGGCGAGTCCCCGTGCACGCACAGCGTGTCCACCGTGCCCCCCAGGACCAGGCGCAGCGCGTTCTCCCGCGCCAGCGCGGGGTCGCTCAGCACCGCGCCCGGCTGCCCGCGTGGAATCAACGAGCCATCCGGCAGCGTGCCCCGGTCCGCGAAGCCCTCGCGCGCGTAGGCCAGCCCCACCGCCCGGGCCGCCTCGCGCAGCGCACCCGAGCCCGGGCCGATGAAGGTGACACCCGGGCCCAGCGACCCGACGATGCCGTCCACCACCGCGCGGGCGAGCGCGGGGTCCTTGTTGGCCGCGTGGTACAGGGCACCGTGCGGCTTGGCGTAGCGCACGGGCACACCCACCTCCGAGGCCAGCATCGCCAGCTCGGCGCACTGGGCGGCCACCTGGGCGCGCAACACCTCGGGGGCCACCACCAGCTCCCGCCGCCCGAAGTGCTCACGGTCCTCGAAGGAGGGGTGCGCTCCGGCCCGCGTCCCATGGCGCGCGCACGCCGCGAGCGCCCGGCGCATGGTGCGCTCGTCTCCCGCGTGCCCGCCACAGGCGATGTTCGCCACCTGCGCGTAGGTGTAGAGCCGCTCGTCCTCGTCGGGCAGCTCGCCCAGGTCGATGTTGAGGAGGCATGGGGCCATGGACGCCCCACGCTAGCCGAGCGCTCCTCCCCGTGCAGCCATCCAGGCGGGCGCGACGCTCCGACGATGGAGCCCTGTGACTCCGAGTGAGGGAATACCGGGAGGATGTGCTGGGGGTTGAAATAAAGCCCGCGAAGGTCCGTCAGAAGCGGTGTTCACGAAGACGTGATTGAAACTTCCGAGGACTTCCACGATGAACCGCATGAACCGACTCTCTTCCGCCCTGGTCGCCTCCCTCCTCTTCGCCGGAGGCGCGCACGCGCAGGGGTGGCACAACGAGCGCGAGCAGGACCGCCGGGAAGTGCGCCAGGACAAGCGCGAGATTCGCGATGACCGGCGTGACGTGGCCGAGTTGGAGAACGTGTTGGAGCGCTTCGACCGGGCCTATGCGCGCAGGGACGAGGGCGACATGCGCGACGTGGAGAGGCGTCTGCGCGACCTGGTGAGGGCGGAGCTGGACGAGAGCCGGAACGAGCTGGCGGCGGACAAGGCCGAGGTGCGGCGGGAGACCCGGGAGGCGCGCTCGGACCGGTGGCAGGGACGGGGAGAGTACGCGGATGACCGCCGCGACCGGCGGGACGACATCCGGGACGTGCGCGTGGAGAAGAACTCGCTGTCGGCGCGCATGAGCATCGCCCGGGAGCTGTCCACGTTGGTGGGCAGCCGGAGGCCCTCGGACCTGAACCGCACGCGCACGCTCATCACCCAGCTCATCGACCTGGGCCGGCAGGAGATGCGGCAGAACAAGCAGGAGCTGCGCGAGGACCGGCAGGAGCTGCGCGAGGACCGGCGCAACCGCCGCTACTAGCACTCCCTCTCCCCCTGGGAGAGGGTCGGGGTGAGGGTCATTCCGAACCCCACCCCGTGTCCCGCCACTACAGGGGAGGCAGGGACTTGCGGACGCTCTCGCGGGCCTCCATGCGCGCGACCCAGGCCTTCACGTGGGGGAAGGCCTCGAGGTCGACGCCCATGGGGGCGCGCAGGAGCAGGGTGGAGACGAGGGAGAAGTCGGCGATGGTGAGCTTGCCGCAGAGGTACTCCTTGCCGGCGAGCGCCTTCTCCAGCACGCCGAGGTCCCGGCGGACCTTCTCCATGCCGGCGGCGTACTTCGCCTCGTCCTTCGCGCGACCCATGAACTTCGCGTAGAGGGTCTCGGCCATCACCTCGCCGGTGGAGGGGGCGAAGGTGGTGGCGTGCCACTGCAGCCACTGCTGGACCTGGGCCATGCCGCGCGCGTCGGTGGGCAGCAGCCCGCTCTCGGGCTTCCTGGCGGCCAGGTAACAGAGGATGGCGTTGGACTCCCAGAGATAGAAGCCGTCGTCCTCGAGGGTGGGGACCTTGCCGTTGGGGTTCATGGCGAGGAAGGCGGGCGTCTTGTGCTCGCCCTTCATCATGTCGACGGTGACGAACGTGACGGGCAGGCCGAGTTCGTGGACGACAGCGCGGACCTTGAAGGCGGCGCTGGACATCGGGTGCTCATGGAGCTTCATGGTGCTACTCCTCTGGGGTAGGGAGCCGCGAAAACGGGCGGCGTGCCCCTATGCCAGATCGTCCGGGTCCGTGTCCCTGCGTCGTTGGACCCACGTTTCCTGAAGGTCCGAGCCCCCACCATTCCCAGCGCTTATGCGCGGAGGACGAGGGCCGCGGAGCTTCCTCTCCCTCACTCCACGTAGGCCCCTCCCCCCCTTCCTCAGAGGGAAGAAGGCACGGGGTCGTCCTTCACCCGGTGTCCCGACTGCTGCCGTCAAGGGGGTCAATATTCCCAACCTCCCCGGGTCCGTCGGGCACGTGACTTTACAGGGCGATGACCGTCTTGTATCAATTCATCAACGCGCTCTCAGAATCCTGGGAGCGTGGGCTCGAGGACCGGATGCAGTGGGGGCCGGTTCGAGAATCCAAGAAACCCGAAGCCATACGGAAAGCTCGCGATGGGACGGGCACGGGTCGATATGCGCGCTCCTGCCGTCAACTCGCAGTGGAGGCTGTTGATGAGAGTGCAGCGGATGGTGCTACCGCTCTCGCTCGCCCTGATGGGCCTGAGCGGGTGCAATGTGTACGATCGGTGGAGCGGTAAGGAGTTCAACGCCGGCCCGATCGATGTCACGAACTTCCCGGCCGACTACCTGGGTGTCGACGGTAACCGGCAGATCGCGGGCCTTGGCACCTTCCAGGCCAAGTTGGCCTCGGCCGGTGAGCAGCGCGTGGAGTACTTCCTCTTCCAGCTCCCGACCACGCAGCGCTCGGCCTCGGGCCTCGCGGGCGCGCTCACGCTGCGCACGGGCGCCAAGGCGGGCATAGCGACCCCCAGCGCCTACGTGTTCGACTCGTGCAAGGCCCCCGCCGGCTACACGTTCGACCTCGAGCGCGACGGCATCAACATGGGCGAGCAGGGCGTTGTCTTCACCCGGCTGCCCACCGCCACGTACGCCCTGGGCGCCACGCCGACGTACTCCTACGTGCCCATCGTCTCGAAGGTGCAGGTGACGTCCAACGGCGTGGACTGCCAGAAGCTCAAGAGCGAGGAGGCCGTGGTGGCCAGCCGTGAGGTGACGGTGCCGCTCACCGCCCCCGTCAACGGCAAGATGGTCGGCATCCCCGACAGCACCTACCACGCCTATGCCATCATCGACCCGGGCGCGGCCGTCTACCACGCCGAGGATCTGATCACCGAGGACGAGGAGCCGCTCCCGCTGACCGGCATCGGCGTCCAGAAGTGGGGTTGGTACAACCAGTACCTGCTGGCCTACATCGATGGCGGCCAGGTGCCCACCCGCTCGACGACCGACGACAAGGGCGTCGAGACCGTGAGCATCGCGACCCAGAAGCTGTACTACCCGGTCTCGAAGACCGTGGGTTCGGGCTTCGACGTGCTGGAGGCCGCGCGCGGCCAGCCCGGCTACTCGCCGGTGTGCAAGGTCTACACGTATGACCCGGGCGCGGCGACGACGCTGCCCACGAGCACGGCAGAGATCGAAAGGGACTACGCCGGCACCATCAAGGCCGTGACCGGCGCTGGCACCTACGTCTACTGCCTCCAGGCCGAGAACCAGGCCGAGTAACGAGAGCGCGGGAGAGAAAAGAACATGAAATTCAAGAATCAGAAGTGGTTGTCCCTCGCCCTTGCCCTCGCCATCACCGGTCCGGGCACGGCGTTCGCGGCCGGTGAGCTGAACGGCCGTATCAACGGCAAGCTGCTCGAGGCCGGCACCAAGGCGGCCCTTCCGGGCGTCAAGGTGACCATCTCCTCGCCGGCCCTCATCGGCGGCTCCAAGGAGATCGCCACCGCCAATGACGGTTACTTCGAGCTCGCCAACCTCCCCCCCGGTGAGTACACCGTCGAGTTCAGCATGGAGGGCGTCAAGCCCCTCAAGCGCAAGCTCACGGTGCGCCAGGGCGAGACGAGCCCGCTGAACCTCCAGTGGAACGTGGAGTCGGCCGCCGAGGAGACCATCGTCGTCGAGTACGAGGCTCCCCCGACCCGTCCCGACACCACCCAGTCCGGTACGGTGCTCTCCTCGTCCGGTCAGTCCAAGGTGGCCTCGGGCCGCAGCTACCAGAACGTGGCCCAGCAGGTCGCGGGCGTGAGCGGTGGTGCCAACCCGGACGTGCGCGGCGCCAACTCCATCATGAACCGCTACCTGGTGGACGGCATGGACATCACCGATCCGGTGACGAACACGTTCTCCGCCAACATCAACTTCGACTCCATCGGCTCCTTCGCCGTCCTCACCGGCGGTATGGAGGCGAAGTACAACGCGATGGGCGGCGTCATCAACCTCATCACGAACGGCGGTTCGGATGAGTTCCACGTCGACGCGTCGTTCTACGGCAACCACTACAAGCTGGCGGCGCCGGCGCAGTACGGCTCCAACCTGTACGAGGGTTTCCGTCCGTTCGACCCGACGGTCCGCCCGCCGACCCAGGGCGCCCAGGGCAACATCAACGTCAGCGGCCCCATCCTCAAGGAGAAGCTCTGGTTCAACCTCTCCTACCAGTACACCAACAACCAGGCCTCCGTGCCGTCGGGCCCGCCGCTCAACATCCAGGCCCCCAACCGCGAGTTCATCGGCCACTACCTGCGCGGTAAGCTGACGTTCGCCCCCGGCTCGCGCAGCCGCCTCACCCTGTCCGCCTCGACCGACCCCGCCACCATCAGCTACGCGGACAACAACGGCTCGGCGGCGAACGCGTACACGCCGTTCGCCAGCCGCCTGCAGAAGCAGGGTGGTGCCTTCGGTACCCTCATCTGGGAGTACTTCCCCACGGATGACATCACCTACAAGGCCCAGGTGGGTGCGCAGAACAACACCATCGAGTCCGGTCCCCAGGCGCAGCTGGGCAACATCGACCTGGAGGCCATCCGCAACGCCTACAACGACCCGACCCTGACGTACGATCCCAACCGGTCTCAGCACTACAACCGGGACGACGGCAGCTACTGGTACAACGACTCCGACCACACGGTTGACGCCCGCTACACCGCGATGGCGGACCTCTCCGTCACCAAGCGCGCCACCATCTTCGGCCAGCGTCACGAGGCCGAGGCCGGCTTCCAGGGCCGCATGGTGCGCCGCGACTACTCCTTCGCCATCCCCGGCGGCAGGACCTTCAGCGACCGCAACGGTGGTGCGGGTGCGGCCGGTCTGTGCGTCGACAACGGCGACGGAACGTTCTCCGGTGGCTGCTACCAGTACACGGAGACCCCGGACTTCACGACCGTCGAGCAGGGTCTGGGCCTCGGCTTCTACGTGCAGGACCGCTACAAGCCGACCGACTGGCTCACCATCCTGCCCGGTCTGCGCTTCGACTACGGCGTGACCAAGGACGCGGACAACCGCATCGTGTCGCAGCTGGCCGGCTTCGGTCCCCGCATCGGCGCGGCGGTCGACGTGACGCGTGACCAGAAGACCGTCTTCTCGGCCTTCTACGGTCGCTCCAACGAGACGCTGTCGCTGCTCTCGGCGGCCAACTCCTCGTCCGGTCCGATCTCCACCACCTACCAGTACAACGCCACCTCGAAGAAGTTCGCCAAGGCGTACGAGACGGGTGGTCCTGGCGGCACCCTGGTGGATCCGCACAACCACACCGCGCCGCACTCGGATGAAATCCTGCTGAGCTTGCGCCGTCAGGTGCTCAAGGGCACCAGCATCGGCGTCGAGTACACCTACAAGCACCTGCAGAACATCTGGGACGCGGTCGAGACCAACGTGATGTGGGATCCGACCGGCACGCGCGTCATCGGCTACCGGGACGAGAGCAAGGGCACGGTCTACAAGTTCACCCGTCCGGACGACAACTGGATCAAGTACCAGAGCGTCGACCTCATCGTGGACGGCCGCCCCACGCCGGAGATCGAGTTCTACGCGGCCTACACGCTGTCCTTCCGCTACGGTCCGGGCAACGAGTCGATGGGTCAGCTGGGCACCGGCATCAGCCAGTACAACAACCCGCGGCAGAGGCAGTTCTTCACGGGTTACGCGCTGGGTGACACGCGGCACCAGCTCAAGTTCACGGGTTCCTACACCTGGAAGGGCTTCAGCATCGGTCCCAGCATCAACTTCTCCACGGGCACGCCGCTGGCCAAGCGCTACAACTCCGCCGACGATGCCGTCAGCGGCTACATGCTGCGCTCCCCCGTGGGCACCACGCCGGGCGCTGGCAACGACCCGAAGCTGATCACCGAGTTCCGTCTGCCGGACCTCCTGACGGTCAACGCCCGCGCCTCCTACGACTTCTCGGAGCTGACCGGCCAGAAGATCAGCCTCATGGTGGACGGCTTCAACCTGTTCAACACGGCGACCGCCACCAACGTGCGCCGCGACGACGGCCTGAGCAACCCGAACAACTTCGGCCTCGCGTCCGCGCGTCAGCAGCCGCTGCGCGTGCAGCTGGGCGTGCGCTACCAGTACTAGCCACCGCCCTCCGCCCGGCGGCCCGGACGTAGCGGGTCGCCTCGCGGTGTGACAGACGCCCCTTCCCCGGCCTCCGGGGAGGGGGCGTTCGCATTCGTGGCCCCTGGGCGGGCCGGCAAGCGCCTGACAGCTGACACCGGCGAGCCCGCTCAGCGGCCGGGCGGACACTGGGGCGGCCTCGCCCTCGACGTGGAGGATGGATTCCTCCCCAGGGCCGGTATTCTGTGCCCCTGCCCATGTCCTCCAAGCCCTCCCTCCTCCAGGTCCTCGCCAGCCCGCGTGCGTGGCTTCTCGTGGCGCTCGGCTTCGCCTCCGGTCTGCCCCTGCTCCTCGTGGGCGGCACCCTGTCCGCCTGGATGACCAACGAGGGCGTCAACCTGAAGACGATCGGTGTCTTCACCCTGGTGGCCTCGCCCTACACCTTCAAGTTCATCTGGGCGCCCTTGATGGACCTCAAGGCGCTGCCCTTCCTGGGACGGCGGCGCGGGTGGATGCTCGTCACGCAGCTGGGCCTCATGGGCGCCATCGCCGCCATGGGCACCGTCAACCCCAAGGACTCGCCGCTGGCCATGGCCTGCCTCGCGCTGCTGGTGTCCTTCCTCTCCGCCAGCCAGGACGTCGTCACCGACGCGTGGCGCACCGACACCCTCTCCGCGGAGGAGCGTGGCTTCGGCACCGCCACCTTCGTCATGGGCTACCGCTTCGGGATGATCGCCGCCGGCGCCGTGGCCCTCAGCCTCTCGCAGTTCATCGGCTGGCCGCGCACCTATTGGACCATGGGCGCCCTCATGCTGGTGGGCGTGGTGGCCACCCTGCTGGCGCGCGAGCCCCAGGGCCAGCGCCCCCCGCGCACCCTCACCGAGGCCGCCGTCGTCCCCTTCTTCGACTACTTCCGCCGCAACGGCGCCGTGCTCGCCCTGCTCTTCCTGCTCCTCTACAAGCTGGGAGATGCCATCGCGGGCGGAATGACGACGCCCTTCTTCCTCAAGCTGGGCTTCTCCAACCTGGAGGTGGGCGCCATCAGCAAGGGCGTGGGCATGGCGGCCACCATCGTGGGGGCGCTGTTCGGCGGCGCGCTGCTGGCCAAGCTGGGCACGCGCCGCAGCCTCTTCATCTTCGGCGCGCTCCAGGCCCTCACCAACCTCACCTACCTGGCGCTCGCGCTGGTGGGCAAGCACCACCTCATGCTCGCGCTGGCCATCTGCACGGACAACCTGTGCGGAGGCATGGCCACCACGGCCTTCGGCGCCTTCACGATGTCGCTGTGCAACAAGCGCTTCAGCGCCACCCAGTTCGCGCTGCTGTCCGCGCTGGCCAACCTGGGCAGCCGCATGCTCACCGCCACCTCTGGCTTCCTGGCCGAGTGGATGGGCTGGGCCGGCTTCTTCGGCCTCACCGTGGTGCTCGCCCTGCCCGCGCTCGTGCTGCTGGGCTTCCTCCCCGAGGGCATCGCCGCTCCCGTGGAAGAGCCGCCCGTCCCCGAGCCCACCGCGCCCTCGCCGCCCGCCCCCGCCACCGCCGTGGCGCGTTGAGCGTCAAGGGGTTCACGAGGCGTTCACCGTCTGACAAGGTTCCGGGTGGCCTTTCCCAACCCGGAGCTTCCATGGTCCGCCGACCCGGTATGCCGAGCCTCCTGTGCGCCGCGCTCCTGATGGGCGCGTGCCGGACGAGGCCCGCCGACCCCCCGCCGCCTCCCGCGGCCACCGCCCCGGCCCCCACCCCCGCCTCCGCCGAGGCGCCCGTGCGCATCATGGGCCTCAGCCTCTCCCTCCTCGAGCCCGTGCCCCCCGAGCACTGCCGGTGGGTCCGGCTCGGGCTGGAGGGCGCCCGCGCGGAGCTCTTCACCTTCGAGGGTGCGTGCGAGCGCGCCCGGCTCTCGTGGAGCCACGATGGGGACAAGGGCGCCGTGCTCCTCTCGCGCCACGTCGAGACCCCCGAGCGCGCCTGGGTGGTGGACTTCACCTCCGGCCAGGGCGTCGAGCTCGCGCTGCCCTGGCCCGGGCACACCACGGACCTCGGCTTCGACCCCGAGGGACACCCCGTCGCGCTCGTCTCCCCCGAAGGCCTGACCACCGCCGCCGGGGAGCGGCCCGAGGCCCGCGCCTTCCTCCACGAGGGCAATGGCTGGCGGCTCCTGGAGTCGCTCGACGCGGCCCGGACACTCGGGCCCTCCACCTCGATGGACGACCCCGAGGCCCTCCGTGAGATGCCGAAGGTGGAGCGCGGCGGTGATGACCTCGCCGCGCTGGGCAACGCGTTTCCCCACAAGCGCTCCGGCGGGGATGGCGAGTGGGTCCTCGCGCGGACTTCGGGCGGGCCGCTCTTCTCCTGGAAGGCGCGCGCCGGACAGCCCGGCTCCTGCATGCCCCTGAGCTGGTACGAGGGCTCCCGGCTCGTCGAGCTCGAGCGCCTCGCGCTTCCCCCCGAGGCCTGCTTCCAGCTCTACCTGCGAGAGGACGTGCTCCTCGTCTCCGGCGAGGACGCCGCGCGCCTCTACGATGTGAAGCGGCACAAGTGGCTCGCCTCGGCCGACAAGGCCCTCGCGGCGCGCTTCTGGCCTCCGGTGCTGGTCACCGCCGCCGTCCCCCTGCCCTGAGCTCGTCTTCCCGCCCGCCCTCCTGTCTGCCGTCCCGGCGTCGTTGCCTCCCGGCGAGGGCATCCCGACCGTAGGGACTCGGAGGCATTCCATCATGGCCAACCAGGACAGACGCCCGCCCCCTCAGCCCGCCGAGGACATGTTCGGACGTCCCACGGATGTGCGGCACGACAAAGAGGAAGAGCAGCCCACCCGAGAGCAGCAGGGCGCCCACCAGCGGCCCCAGAATGCCAACGCGGACGAGTCCCGCGAGTCCTCTCGGGAGGAGCCCGAGAAGTAGCCACCCGCGTGCGGTGCGTGGGGGGACTCGTGTGCCGTGGGAGGCCTCCAGTATGGTCCTCCCATGCGCGCAGCCCTGCTCCTGAGCCTCCTGCTGCCTGGCCTCGCCCTGGCGGAGCCCTACGTGCCCCCGGCGGCCAGTGACATCGCCGGGTACTCGGAGAAGCTCCTCTGCCCGAAGGGCGTCGAGGACGACCCGGACACGGAGGAGGATGAGTGGCTCGAGCCGGACTGCCCCGCGCTGCGCGGCAAGTCGCTGCGCGAGCTGTCCCTCCTGCGCAACACCATCTTCGCCCGCTACGGCTGGGCGGGTTTCCGCAAGACCTGGCTGCGCGAGCACTTCCAACAGAAGCCCTGGTTCAAGCCCAACCCGGGCTTCTCCTACAAGCTGCTCTCGGACGTCGACCGCGAGAACGTGCAGGCCATCGCCCACCACGAGATGAACGTCACCTACCAGGACCTGGAGGAGAGGCGGGACAGCCTCCTGGCCAAGGCCGGCAAGTGGTGGGGCGATGCCCCGAAGTACGAGGACGAAAAGGGCCGCGAGCACCCCTCCTGCAACCCGAGCAACTTCATGGCGGCGGACGCCGAGCAGGAGATCGCCAACTCCAAGGACTGCATGTACCACCGCTCGCCGGCCATCTCCCGCGCGCCGGACTTCAAGAAGCTCGAGCCCCACGAGCGCATCGAGCTGGGCCTGCTCAGCCGCGCCATGGGGAGCTTCGCCTCGGACGACTCCTCACGCGGACAGATGGAGAAGTCCCTGGACGAGGTGCTCTCGCTCAAGGACCTGCGCGAGCTGTCCCTGCGCGACCTGCGCCTGCTGCGCAACACCCTCTACGCGCGGCGTGGGCGGCCCTTCAAGTCGCCCGTGCTGCAACGGCACTTCGCCCACATGCCCTGGTACAAGGCGGACCCGAGCTACACGGATGCGCGCCTCACGAAGAACGATCAGCGCAACGTGAAGCTCATCCAGTCGGTGGAGAAGGAGCTCGGCGGAGCCCTGAAGGACGAGGACTTCCTCATCCCCGATCCCGAGCACCGGAAGGACCCGCCCGACCCCGGCTTCATCTCCGGGGCTTGATGAGCCCTGACCGCCCCGGGTGGGCGGAACCGAGACAGCCGAACAGCACGCGCCGCACCGGGCTCCGGTCAGCGGATGAGCACCCGTCCGCCCTCGAGCCGCACCTCGGTGCCCAGGTCCTCGGAGAGGCTCTGGATGAGCTGCGCCACGCCCGGGTCGTCCGCGCGCCGGGGAGGCTCGCGCAGACCGGCCTGGAGGGGCACGGCCTCCACGTCCACCGCCGCCCCCGCCTCGTCGATGCGGAAGCGCAGCACGTAGGCGTCGCGCTCGTCCGTACAGCCGCAGGCGAAGGCCAGGTTGCCCAGCGAGTACGCGATGATGCCTCGCCCGTGCCGCTCGATTCCCTGCGGCGTGTGCGGACCGTGTCCCAACACCGCCGTGGCTCCCGCGTCGATGAGCTTCTCCGCCAGCCGCCGCTGGTCCTCCGAGGGCAACAAAGAGCCCGTGCGGCCCCAGTGCAGCGACACCAGCACCACCGCGCCCGCCTCGCGCGCCTGGCGCACCCGGGCCTCCAGCATGGACTCCTCTTCCGGAGACCAGCTCTCGGGCAGCTCGCGAGCGATGAGGCGAAGCTTGCGACCCCCGCGCTCCAGCTCCGCGTCCGTGGAGGAAGTGGCCGCCTGGATGCCCCGCTCGCGCAGCCGCGACACCGTCTCCGAGAGCCCCTTCTCCCCCTGGTCCAGCGCGTGGTTGTTGGCCAGGGAGACCACGTCCACGCGGCCCTTCAGCCACTTCGTGGCGATGGGAGGTGCGTTGAAGCGCAATGGCCCCGTGGGCTTCCCTCTGGCCGTGACACCGGACTCGCGGCCGGACTTCGTGATGGGGCCCTCCAGGTTCACGAAGCGCACGTCGCCCTCGAGCAACCGGGACAGTGGAGCCACGTGCGCCTCGGTGGAGAGTGAGCCCAAGTGCAGATCGCCCGCGGTGGAGACCGTCACGGGCGCGGCGCCCAGGCACAGCAGGAGGAGCCCGACCATGGACGAAGCCTACCTTCAACGGGTCTCCAGTTCCTGGAAGAGCACTCCGTCCAGCTCCAGGCGGTGCACCGCATCCACCAACCGCTCGCTCGCGATGATGTTCGTCCATCCCTGCCGCAGACGAAAGACATCGACGTCCACGGACAGGGAGGTGGCGTCGAGAATCATCCGTTCCGGACGTTTGAGGGGCTCGTCTCCGCAGGTGGGGCAGCGCGGCTTGAAGTCGGGAGGCAAGCAGTCGGAGTGATAGAGCCCGTGCGGCTCGAGTTGCAGTTCGAGCAATTGCGGATGGCTCTTCTGCCGGAAGCGCACGTTGATGGGACATCCCTGGAGGCCCCGGATTCCCGCCGCCTGGAGCCTCTCCAACGCCTCGCGACGCACGAAGAGCGTCCAGGGGTTCTGCATGTAGATCTGTCCGAAGTAGCCCGTTGCCGTCCCCTCCACCGGGCCGAACTTCGCCCCCGGCTCCAACGGGGTTCCCTTGGGGGCCAATGGACGCACCAGTTCGCGCAACCGGTCGAATTCCGCGAGCGAGACTGGCCACGCCTCATCGAACTTCGCGCTCTCCGGGAGACCCGAGACATCCACACAGGGATAGTGCAGCCCCACCACACCACCCGATGCACCACAGGCAGGGCACTTCTCCTTCACTCCTGGCAGTCCCCATCTGTGTCCGGCATCCAGGTAGCCCGTGTAACGCGGTGCCGGGTCTGCATCCATCAGGTAGAACTTCACGTGTCTCATTCCTCCGTACTGATCAGTCCTCAGGGAGAGAGAAGCTGGGGTCCCTCTGGGACAAGCGCGTGACCGTAAGGCACCAGGGACAGCGGCAGTAGGACGTGCGACGTGGGAACATGCTCGCCATACTTCCCCATGTCGTGAGCGGTATGCTCGCGACCCATGCGAATCCATCATCTGAACGGTGCGACACTGTGCATTCCCGCCAGCGGCCTGATGCTGGGCCGTTCGGGCAGGTGCATGGTGTGCCACTGCCTGCTCATCGAGACGAACGCGGGCCTGGTGCTGGTGGACACGGCGCTGGGGTTGCAGGACATCCAGGCAGAGTCCCACCGGAGCGTGCGGCAGGGTCTCGCGCCGCTGCGTCCGAAGCTGGACCCGGAAGAGACGATGGCGCGGCAGGTGGAGCGACTCGGCTACCGGCGCGAGGACGTGCGGCACATCGTGCTGACGCACCTGGACTCGGACCACGCGGGGGGCCTGCCGGACTTCCCGTGGGCGAAGGTACACGTGTACGCGAAGGAGCACGCGGCGGCGGCCGAGAGGCGGACCTTCAAGGAGCGGATGCGCTACCAGGAGGTGCAGTGGGCCCACGGCCCGGACTGGAAGCTGTACGAGGCGGCGCGGGGCGAGCGGTGGTTCGGCTTCGACTGCGTGCGCCAGTTGGAGGGCCTGCCGCCGGAGATCCTCCTGGTGCCGCTGACGGGGCACACGCGAGGACACTGCGCGGTGGCGGTGGACCGGGGAGACACGTGGCTGCTGCACGCGGGGGATGCCTTCTTCTTCCGCGGAGAGATGGACACGGAGCACCCGCACTGCCCCGCCGGACTGCGCCTGTTCCAGAACCTCATCCAGATGAACCGCCAGGAGCGGCTGCACAACCAGGAGCGGCTGCGTGAGCTGGCGCGGGAGCAGGCCGGCAAGGTGCGGGTGTTCTGCGCCCACGACGACGAGCAGTGGTGGCGGCTGGCCGGAGACACGGCCAGGACGCCGACTACTTCTTCGGCGGCGTAGACACCCGCTCGAGGGCCGAGGCGAAGCTCTTACGGCCAGGGTTGAGCGGCGCGTTCATCTGACGCTGCTCGCGCACCGAGGGGATAGGCGACTCCGTGGGGCCCTCCTGGGCCTCCTTGTCGAAGCGGTCCTGGCCTGCACCCACGCGGCGCAGGGGCTGGGTGCCGTAGACGCGACGGTAAGGGTCTCTGCCTGCCATGGCACTCCTCCGGGGTGAGAGAAGGAGATCATAGGCCGGACCGACCCGGGCTTCCATGGCGGGCTCGTCCCCAAGGCAGGCAGGCGTCCACTTGCGCTCGGAGCATTTACGAGCGATCACCCCGCCATCGGGTACCCTGCACCAGGAAGCCCCCGCCACCTCGCATGTCCTCCTCGTCGACAGCTCCGCTCGCCCCCGAGTCGGCCCTGCTCCGCGTCGCGCCTCCTCCCGAGGAGTCGCCCCTGCGTCGCGCCGAGCTGCGCCTCCAGGAGCTCCTCGCGGAGATCGACTCGCTCGACACGGAGCTCGACTCCCTCGGCCTGGAGCTGGAGCGCTTCGCCCGCGCCTACGAGGACACCCTCTCCGTCTCCTTCGACGAGGTGAGCCGCTCCGAACGGCTGCTGCGCCGGCTCCGCAACCTCCAGGACGCCGCCTCCGCCCTCACCCGCCTCCTCGAACAGCCCGCCCTCCCTCCGTCCGCTCCGCCCGAGCAGTCCTCGCGCACCGCCCCCGCTCCTGCCTCCGAGCGCCGCTCCCCATCTACCCAGGACGACTCCAGGAAGCGCGCTTCCCTCGAGGACGACGAGGACGAGGACCCCCTCGAGGACGAGGAGCCGCCCGAGGACGACGAGCCCTCCGAGGAGGACGTCCTGGCCGAGCGCGAGGACGAGGCGGTGGTCCTCAAGCGGCTCCATCGCCGGCTGGCGCGGCTGCTCCACCCGGACCTCGCGCAGTCGGACGAGGAGCGCACGCGGCTCGACTCCCTCATGGCCCGCGTCAACGTGGCCTACGAGGCGGGCGATCGCACCACGCTGGAGCTCATCGCCGCCAAGGTGGGCGCGGGCGACACCGCCGCGGACTCGCTCACCGATGAGGAGCGCCTGGCGCACCTCGAGCGCCGCATCCGCATCCTCTCCACCGCCGCCCACTCCCTGCGCCAGCAGCGCGAGAGCCTCCGCTCCACCGCCACCGCCCGCCTCTACGAAGAGGCCCGGCGCCGCGAGGCCGAGGGCCGTGACTACCTCGCCGAAACCCGCGCGGAGATGGAGGAGGAGGTCCACGGACTCGCCCAGGACGCGCGCGCCCGCATGCGCCAGCTCGAGCGCGCCGCGCGCACTCTCACTTCCCTGAGGAACAAGCGCATGTCCACGCTCGCCGAGAACGTCAAGGGCCGGAAGCTCCGCGCCTTCGACCCCGTGCAGGAGAGCCCCCTGGTGCGCCAGGGCGTGCTCCGCCTCGAGCGCCAGCGCGCCACGCCCGCCGCGCGCGAGCTCGCCCGCCGCCTCGAGGACGCCGTCACCCAGGAGCCCTGGCAGGTCGCCCTCACCCTCATGGCCTTCTTCGCCGAGGCCGCCGGCCGTCCGCCTCCGGGGCTCGACACCAGCGAGGCCTGGGCCGAGCGCTACGAGCTGCTGCGCGAGCTCGACATGCCGGACGCGCCCACCTACGACCAGGCCCTCACGCGGCTGCCGCGCCACCTGGAGCTCGGCATGCGCGTGATGAAGAAGGAGATCCGCTTCGGCCTGCAACTGCGCGAGGCCGAGCTGCTCGCCGCCGTGCCGCTGGCGCTCCAGCGCGCGGACGTGGCCGAGCTGGGCCGCTCCGTGCTCGCCGTCATCGGCCCCCAGGAGCAGTGCAAGCGCTGTGGCGAGGAGGTGCTCCTCCAGCACCTGCTGCGCACCCGCGGGCTCGACGAGCTCAACGGCATGCTCTGCCCCCTGTGCGCCCACGTGCAGAAGAGCTACTGGCTCTACAGCCGCTCCGAGGGCCAGGAGGCACTGCTGCCCCACGCGCTGCGGCTCGGCACCGTCGTCGAGCAGGGCCTGCGGCTGGCGGGCACCACGATTGGATTCCAGCTCCTCCCCGAGGAGCGCGAGGCCCTCACCGTGGACCAGCTCCGCCAGCGTTTCGTGGACCTGTACCTCCAGCCCTATGGCGTGGAGTTGGAGCCCACGCACGTGCGGCTCGTGCAGGGAGGCAAGGAGCTCGACGGGGAGACGCGGGTGGGCCGGGGCGCCATCACGCTGAAGCTGGCGCCCGAGGCCGGCACCTCCGAGAAGGAAGTCCTGGAGCTGCTGCGCTCGCGCATCGAGCGGCGCTTCCGTCCCGACTCCTCCAAGTGACAGGATGTGCTCCCTCGCCTCGCGGAGGACCTGCCGTGCGGCCTCGGGAACGTTATCCTCTGGCCGCCCGTAGACAGGGCAGTCCGTAGGAACCCATCGATGACTTCCAGCACCCGCCCCACCCCCGTGCCGAGCCACCGCCTGTCCGTCGCTCCGATGATGGACTGGACGGATCGCCACGACCGCTACTTCCTGCGCCTCATCTCCAGGCGCACGCGGCTCTACACGGAGATGGTCACCACCGGCGCCATCCTCCACGGCGACAAGGCGCGGCACCTCGACTACTCCCCGGAGGAGCACCCGCTCGCCCTGCAGCTCGGCGGCAGTGAGCCGGAACAGCTCGCCGAGTGTGCCCGCATCGCGGAGCAGTGGGGCTACGACGAGGTGAACCTGAACGTCGGCTGCCCCTCGGACCGGGTGCAGAACGGCATGTTCGGCGCGTGCCTCATGGCGAAACCGGAGCTGGTGGCCCGCTGCGTCGAGGCCATGCGCGGCGCCACCCGCCTGCCCGTCACGGTCAAGCACCGCATCGGCATCGACGACCTCGACTCGTACGAGCACCTCACGCACTTCATCCGCACGGTGAGCGGGGCGGGCTGCGACACCTTCATCGTGCACGCACGCAAGGCGTTCCTGCAGGGCCTCAGCCCCAAGGAGAACCGCGAGATTCCTCCGCTGCGCTACGAGGTGGTGCGGCAGCTCAAGGCGGACTTCCCGCACCTGACGCTCGTGCTCAACGGCGGCGTGAAGTCGCTGGACGAGGTGCGCGCGCACCTGGAGTGGGCCGATGGCGTGATGATCGGCCGCGAGGCGTACCAGAACCCGTACATGCTGGCGCTCGCGGACTCGCGGGTGTTCGGCGAGGAGGGCCCGGCGCCTACCCGGCGTCAGGTGGTGGAGGCCCTGATGCCCTACGTCGAGGGGCTGCTGTCGCGCGACGTGCACCTGTCGCGCGTCACGCGGCACATCCTGGGGCTCTTCGCGGGGCAGCAGGGCGCGCGTGGCTGGCGGCGGGTGCTGAGCGAGCGCGCCTGCCGGGCCGGAGCGGGGATGGAGGTCCTCCGGGACGCGCTCGCCCAGGTACCGGCGCACGTGCTCGACGAGCCGCCGGTCCCCGTGTCCGCCGCGGCGTGAACCCCGAGGGGCTCAGCCCTGCTGACGGCCCTCGATGGCGCACAGGAGCACCGCCGCCGCGATGCCCAGGCGGCGCTCCAGCTTCCCGCCCGTATCCATGGAGTAGTCCAGGTCGATCTTCTGGATGAAGGGGTTGAAGCGCTGGCGGAAGGTGAAGACCGGCGTGCCCCCCACCGTGGCCTGGAAGGTCTGCGGCACCAGGTTGGACAGGAAGCGCCGCACCAGCGCCAGCAGCATGCTGTCCTCCTGGATCATCCCCACCTCCTGATCGTTCACGTCGAGGATGAGCCACTCGTCGCGCAGGATGGACTTGAGGCCCTTGCGGCGCAGCGCGCCCAGCTTCTGGCCCGTGGACGAGTCGGTGACGTCGTAGGTGGCGCTGATGTCGAGGATGTTGCGGGCCTTGATGCTGAAGACCTCCTCCTGCATGTCCTCGCCGGTGAAGACGCGCAGGTCCTCCTTCAGCTTGAAGGCCTTCATCTTCGAGTAGAAGAGCACGTTGCCCGCTTCGTCGTAGATGTGGAAGGCGCCGCCGAAGAGCTTGAAGAACTTCCTGCGGATCATGTAGCGGCTCTGGCCGAAGCGGCCAGGGGCCAGGTCACTGCGCGGGCGCTGCTGGATTGCGGTCGACATGATGAGGTCCCCCTCTTTGGTGGGTCGAAGCGTGGGGCGCTGGTATAGCGCATCGCGGCATGAGGTCAGAACCCCCTCTTACCGTGAGTGAAAAGGAACCATCCGACACCCGGCCGGGACGGTGTATGCCCCCTCTCCCTCTGGGAGAGGGCTGGGGTGAGGGTATCCGCCCCCCGGGCTGGAGCCCGAGGCCAGCGCGCTACCGCGAGACATCGGAGGCGGGCATGAAGAGCACGCGCCCGCCGGAGCGGCGCTGATACGCGGCGGCATCCGGACACGACATGGGAGGAGGCTGACGGTCGGGGGGAACACCGTCCAACCAGACACGGCAGAGGCCTGGAGGAGGCAGACGGTCGGGAGGAACGCCACTGAAGTCAACGGGCCCATAATCCGTCGCCGAGACCTCGCCGGTCTGGAACGAACGGGGAGAGGTGGCGACGATCACCAGCCCTCCATGAGCGCGAGCCGTCCGGTGGGCGCGCGCGCAGGTCATCGAGGCGGGCTGCCGGTCGGGAGGGAGCCCGCGGTACCAGATGCGGCACAGGCCCTCCGGGGGAACGCGATCCGGAGGGACACTGAAGCGCATGGAGCCCGGAGGAGGATGCGCGGGAGGAGGCGGTTCTGGCGGGTGAGAAGGAGGGGGCGGCGGGGGAGGACGCGTCGGGCGAGGACGCTGGTGTCCGTGACGCGGATGGGACACGGAAATACAGCCGGACCCCATCAACAACACTCCGGCGAGAAGCACGTGAAGAATCTTCATGATGCGCGAGCTCCTGGAGAACACGGCCGGGGTGGACGGCTCGCGCCACCGCCCTATTCACCCGGAGTGCCCCACGGCGGTAACCCTTGACCCGAACGGCCCCACTCGCGCACATGGCGGCCATGCACACCGTCGCCCTGCTCTGCCTCGCCTTGCTCACCGCCGCTCCCGATGCCGGAACACCGGCTGCTGCGGGGACTCGCACCGATCCCACGTCCGAGGTGAACACAGTCCTGGATGACTGGCACAAGGCCGCCGCCCAGGCGGACGAGGCGCGCTACTTCAGCCACTTCACGCCGGAGGCGGTCTACCTGGGCACGGATGGCAGCGAGCGCTGGACGCGGGACGAGTTCCGCGCGTGGGCCAGGCCCTACTTCGCGCGAGGCAAGACCTGGAACTTCACGGCGGTGTCGCGACACGTGAGCTTCTCGAAGGATGGCACGGTGGCGTGGTTCGACGAGGCGCTCTCGACGACGAACATGGGGCCGGCGAGAGGCTCGGGAGTGCTGGTGAAGGACGGGAGCACGTGGAAGCTCGCACAGTACAACCTCTCGATTCCCATCCCGAACGATCTGCTGGAGGACTTCAAGAAGCGCATCGAGGCCCACGAGAAGAAGCGCACCCCGCCCAAGGGCAAATAGCCGTTCCAAGGGCCCACGCAGATTCCTGGGAGGACGCACATGCTCGCGGTCCTGTTGCTGCTACTCGCACAAGCTCCGTGCGCACCGTTCGAGACATCGGCGCTATGCGGCTGCAAGCAACGAATCGCCACCTCGTGCGAGGCGTTGCGACAGACCCACCCGAAGCTGGCCGAGCAGTTGGAACACGCGGCCATGGAAGCAGCGAAGGTGGAGGCCGCCCGAAAGGCGGCCGACACACTCCGGACCGAGGGCCAATCATCCCCCGCCGCCCCCGAACCTCCCGATTGCAAGGGGCAGTTGCATCACATCATCTCCCGGCCCATCGCCCAGGCGTTGGAGAAGCACGACACACTTCGCGGCCATTACACCGCGCGCGACCCGCGCTTCGTCACCCGGGCCGTGGATGAAGAGGCCCACTGCGGCTATCAGGACTGGCACCGGAAGGTGGACGAGGAGGTCATCAAGTGGCTCGAGGAATACACCCGAGCCACACCGAAGCAGTTCGAGACCTTCCTTCGACAGCTCTACAACCGGCCGGACATACGTGCGAAGTTCCCCCATGGATTCTGAGTCATCGGTCACCCCGCGCTTCTTCGTCCTGGAGAAGGGCGTCCTCGGGTCCCGCTACGATGTCGAGGTGGACGAGCTCGAGCCCGTCAACCGAGGAGAGGCCGCTCGCTGCCCACGGTGCAATGGCGCCATCGGGATGAGGCCGTGGCTTCCGCCCCACCGTGCCGGGTTGGTTCTGCACGGCGAGGAGCTCGGAGATTTCATCAAGGTCAGCGGGCATGACGTCCTCGTCTCCGAACGGTTCGCCCAGGCATTCCGAGCCGAGGGGCTGACAGGACTCCAGGGCTTCCACCCGGTGGAGGTGGTGCGGGTGCACCGCAAGCGGCGCGGCCCCAAGCCCACCCTCATTCCCCATTACCTGGCCGTCACGGCCTGCTTCGGCCGCGCAGCGGTGGACCTGGCGCACAGCCACATCCACTACGACGAGCCCCCCACATGCGAGGAGTGCCGCTACCTGCACAAGGAGGCCATCCATGGCTTCACCCTGGAGCCCGGCACCTGGCGGGGAGAGGACATCTTCCGTCCCCGGGGCCTGTACGGGTCCCTCGTGGTCTCCGAGCGCTTCGAGCACTTCGTTTCGCGGCACGGGCTCACCAACATGCGACTGACGCCCACCGAGCAGTACGTCTGGGATCCGCTAGCACCCCAGGAGAAGGAGTAGCCCCCACCCCGTCCATTCGAAAAGACGAGGGAGGAAGAGGCCGTGGCCTCCTCCTCCCGGGTCTACTCAGTGACAGGACCCTCGCGGGCCTCAGCGGCTACTGGGCCTTGGAGGCGTTGACGCGGTTCTGGTAGTCCTTGTGCCAGGCCTTGGGCAGACGCTCCAGCACGGCGACCGGCTGCTCCTGCTTGGGCATCTGCAGCTCGTCCTGCATGCTCAGGTCACCCACCAGGAAGCCACCGGCGAACAGCGTGCGGCCGTTCTTGCCCACCGCGAGCAGCTCCTGATCCGTGCCCAGCCGCAGGTTGTACACCCGCTGCTTGTCCGCGGCGACCTGGGTGATGGACGTCAGCGTGGCCACGCCCTTGTCCGTCTTCACCTGGTCCTTCACCTTCAGGTTCTTGGTGGCCACCACCTCGCCCGTGGACTTGATGACCGGGTGCATCTCGGTGAGCGTCACGTCGTGGCCGGCGTCGTCGCGCAGGCGGTAGAGCGGCTTGATCTCATTGCCGCGCGCCACGTCCGTGACCGTCAGCACCGAGCCCTTCGCATCCGCCACCACCTTGTCACCCTGCTTCACCTGCTCCACCGGCACCACGCGGCCGTCGGCCAGCTTCACGCTCGTGCCCTCGGCCATGCAGCTGTTCCAGAAGTAGATGTTCGTGGCGCCGCCCGTGGCCGGGGTCGGGTAGGGGATGAAGAACCGCTTGGTGACCGAGTTGCAGCTCACCGTACCGGAGATGAGCAGGCTGTAGCGGGTCAGCTCGTTGACGATCGTCTCCGCGGCGCAGCTCGCCGGGCTGGTGCCGGCGCCCGCGGTGTTGAACAGCCGGTTCATGTTCGTCAGCACGTTGATGTTGCTCGTCAGGCCACCCGTGGGGATGGAGCCGAGGAACTGCGTCTCGTTGAGGCAGGTGCGGCCCGTCACGCCGGCGATGAGCTGGATGCGCGCGCGGTCGATGCTGGTGATGACGCACTTGAAGCCGCCGCTGGCACCACCGCTCAGGGTGCCCCGGATGGGCACGTAGAGGTTCTGGTAGTTGTAGGGCGCGCTGAAGGCCCAGTAGTCTGCGGTGTTCAGGACACCCGGAGAGGTGGGCAGCGAGGCCGCCACGCCCGAGGGAGCGGCCGGGTAGGGCACCAGCCTGCCGGACGAGTAACCCGCCACCGCGTAGTCACAATCCGCGCCGCCGCGCAGCTGGCACGCGATGATCTCCGCCCGGGCCGCGCCGACGAGCACCTTGCGCGGGTGGCTCAGGCTCAGCGAGGGCTGGGAGTCGACGGCCGCCGCGCGCTCCACGATGTAGGAGGTCTGATCCAGCGTGGCGCCCACGGCCATCAACAGCGACTCCATGCGCAGCCCACGGCCCTTGCCGGTGGCCACCGTGGCCGGCGCGGTGACGGAGTTGAAGTTCAGGCCGCCGCCGTACTCCTCACCCGAGGCCGACGTGAGCTGCCGGGTGTCGGTCTCCGCGTCATTCACGTCGTAGTTGACGAGGTCGGCGTAGACGTAGTCGGCGCCGTCCTTACACGCCACCTCCACCACCGGGTAGAAGGTGGTGTAGCCATTGGCCGTCACCGGGGGCTGGGTGTACCGGAGGAAGTGATTGCACCAGGAGTCGGTCGTGCCGAGGCTCGCCACGTCCTTGCCTCGCGTCAGGGCCCGCTCGCGCATGTAATCCAGGCGCTTGAAGAGCTCCGGGGAGTTCTCCGTGGTCTTTCCAGCCGACTTCAGCCGGCTCCGCAGGAAGGCCCAGTCCTGCTCATCCGACAGGTCCAGATCGATTTGATAGACATCCGGCTGCCGGGTGGCCTCATCGAACTTCCGCACCAGCCGCTCCGACTGCTCGGGATCTCCGGCCGGCGCGTACAGCGTGTTGCTCCAGCCAGCCGTCATCAGCATCACGCCCGAAAGCGGAACGAGCCGAGCCACCTGCTTCCACTTGGACTGAGTCCTGGTCTGCATTCCTTCTCCCCTCTTTGGTGGATACACACAGCGCGTGAGATGTCTACACGCGGAGTGTGACTGTAAATAGGTTTTAAGGAATTGCAACGGGTTTTCTCGAAACCATGAGGAAACGAGATTTTCAGAGCTGCGTCAGGCTCTCATGGAGCCGTGAGGGCACCAAAATTTCACAACATTGGAACTCATGAACTCCTGGTGAGAACCGCCAGACTCCAGTACACAGTCCACTTCACCGCGCGTGTTTGTCTGAGTTCAACCATGCCGTAATTTTCGAATAGGACATGGACACGTATGTGCAATCAATCCCGCACATCCCTCTCTCAATCGCCCCACACCCGCTGCCGGGTCTTCCTGCGAGGAGCGCTGCTCTTCTCCTCGTTGATGCTCATCACGGCCTGCACCTCCGGTGGGGAGCAGGGAGAACCAGACGCGAGCAGTCCCGTGGACGCGAGCGGTCCCCTGGATGCGAGCAGCCCCCTGGATGCCAGCAGTCCCCTGGAGGACGGAGGCAGTGAGCCGCCCTCCGACGCGGGCTCGGACGCCGGAACCCCGGAAGTGGATGCGGGCGGTGAGCCGCCCCCCGACGCGGGCTCGGACGCCGGAGTGCTCCTGAACCCAGGCACCGTGTGCAGCACGGATGAATGGTGCTGGGCCAACCCCACGCCATACGGAGAGCCCGTGAGGTCCACCTGGGGCTCGGCCGCCAACGCCTTCTGGGCCGGCGGCGCCGGAGGCCACGCGCTGCATTGGAATGGCTCACGTTGGACGGCGTGGCACACCGGCCTCTCGCAGGACCTGAGCGTCCTGTCCGGCTCCAGCGCCTCCGACATCTGGGCGGGCGGCGCCACCGGGGACATGACGCACTGGGATGGCGAGAACTGGAGCGTCGTGCCCTTCGCGCCCGTCTCGGCCCGCGCCGGCCTCTCCATCCTCTCTCCCACGGACGGGTGGATGACCCAGACGCCCACCAGCACCGGGGCCACGGACGGGCGCGTCTGGCGCCTGACGGCCTCCGGTTGGAAGGCCGTGGACAACGCCTCGGGCTGGAACCTCTCCGCGCTCTGGGGCCTGTCCTCGACGGAGGTCTGGGCCCTCGCCGGTGGCACGGGCCTCTCGCGGTGGGATGGCACGGGCTGGAAGGGCGCGGCCGCGCTCCCGGGGCTCGGTTCGCCGGGCGAGCGCTACTCCGCGTTGTGGATGGCTCCGGGCGGCACCGCCGGCTGGGCCGTGGCCACCACGGGAGCCATCGCCCGTTGGACGGCCGCCTCGGGCTGGGTGGCCGTGCCCTCGCCCCTCGCGGTCCGCCTCAACGGCGTGTGGGGGAGTGGTCCCGATGACGTGTGGTTGGTGGGCAACGCGGGCACGCTCCTGCACTGGAACGGCAAGTCGCTCTCGCGGGTCGACTCCGGCACCCAGGCCGATCTGCTCGCGGTGCGGGGCACCGGGCCGCACGATGTCTGGGTATTCACCAGCACCGGCGCCATGTTGCACCGTGATGCGCGCGGGTGGAGCCTGTTCGAGCGCAACCTGGCGCCCGGGGTGAGCTGGAGTGCCATCACCGGAACGGACCCGGAGCATGTCTGGGTGTTCGGCGCCAAGGGCTCCGAGGGGGCCGCCCTCGCCTGGAATGGCGCGGCCTGGAAGGTGACCCCGCCCCCTCCGGGTCCGGTGCGCGCCGCCTGGGCCGCGGGACCCGAGGACGTCTGGGCCATTGGCGCCCAGGCCTGGCGATGGGATGGAAAGCAGTGGACCTCCCATGCACTGCCGAAGGGGCTGGAGCCCCATGGAATCCATGGCACCGGCCCCTCGGACATCTGGCTCGTCGGCAAGGAAGGAAGGCGCGCGGTGTGGACCGGCAAGGAGTGGGTGGATGCCGGCGCGGGGGACTTCGCCCTCCATGACGTCTGGGGCCTGACGCCCGAGTACTACTGGGCCGTCGGAGACGCGGGAGACCTCGAGTTCTACAACGGCGCGGAGTGGACGCCCGCTGGCGCCTCGGTCACGCCCCACGCGCTGCGCGCCGTCTGGGGCAGTGCCGCGGATGACCTCTGGGCGGTGGGAGACCAGGGCGTGCTGGTGCATTACAACGGGTCGACCTTCGAGGTGGACACCACCAGCGCGGCGGGTCTGCAACTCAAGGACGTGTGGGGCAGTGGCCACGACGATGTCTGGGCGGTGGGCGAGGGTGGCGCGCTGCTCCACTACGACGGCACCCGCTGGCGGCGCCAGGTCAGCGGAACGGCCCACACGCTGGTGGGCATCTGGAGCACCCGCACCGGCGCGTGGACCGTGGGCGGCAACGGCCAGGTCCTGCAACACCAGCGCTAGGCCCGGGAAGGCCGGGTCCCGCTCCACGTCCGGGAGCGGGACCTGGTGGCCGGCCACCGCTCCGGCTCAATACATGATGGGGCACTGGGGCCGGAGCATGATGGGGCCGGACGTGCCGTCACAGGTGGGCCGGCAGGACACACCGTCGCAGTACTCGTTCGAGCCACAGCAGACACCGTTGCACAGCCATCCACCATCGGGGCAGCAGACGCGCCCGCCCGAGTAGCACCAACCATTTCCGCCACAGGAATCGGAGCTGGTGCAGGAGTCGCCGTCCTCGCACCAGGAGCCCGCGGGTTTGGGCGCATACTGGCAGGTGCCGTTGCTGCAGGTACCGGGGGAGGCGTAGCACTGCCCCGGGGGGCTGTTGCAGGCCATGGGAGTGCCCTGGCAGACGCCGCTGGCGCCGCAGGTGTCGCTCACGGTGCACGCGTTCCCGTCATCACAGGCCGCGCCCGAGGGCTTCATCGTGTACACGCAGGTGGAGCCCGCGCAGGTGCCATTGCGCTCGTGACACGGGCTCGGCGGGGTGTTGCAGGGGCCGCACGTCGACGGCACGCCGATGATGTCGAGTTGGAAGAGGCCACACGCCGAGCCCTTCCCATCCACGGTGATGCGGAGCTCCTGGTTGGCGGCCAGGTTCAAGGTGACCGACGACTGGCGCGTACCGGCCGCGTCGTCACCGCACCCGAGCGGCACGCTGTCGCTCCAGCGGGTGACCTGCAACACCGTGTCGAAGTTGGTCCCGGGCCCTTGCGTGCTGAAGGTGAACGTCCCGTCATAGGGGGAGATCCAATGATGGTTGAAGTCCGAGGCCTGGCTGCTGGCACAGGTGGGAGACACCTCGTTCGCCGCGCCGCAGGTCCGCCCGAGGGAGACACCGCTGCCCGTGCGCAGCCGGATGTCGATGTATGAGGAGGACACGGAGAGCGCCGACGTGTTGACGGCCAGCGCGGTCTCCGGCTCCGGGGGGACCTGCGAGACAGGTACCTGACAGGCCGAGCACAGCACGCAAAGCAGGGGCACTGCGGCCCGGGTGAGGGCTTGCAAGGAATGACGCGGCATCGCTGCTCCTGGCGAGAGGATGAGCGTCAATGATACCTGCGATGAGAACTTCTATGCGAGGCTTTGGCGGCGCGACCCGGGCGCGGCTCAGAAGTCGTCGACGGGATCCGGGTAGACCTCCTCTTCCTCTTCCTCCTCCGCGGGAGCCGCGCCCCGGTTCCGGCCCCTGCCCTGGGGCTCGGGCGGAGCCGCGTCCGGGCCCACCACGTACCACTGCCGGCCCTGCTGCACGCGCTTGAGCAGCCCGTCCTGCTCCATGGCCGCCAGCAGCTTCGCGAAGGTGGAGAAGCCGTGGTCGCGCTCGTCGAAGTCCGGCTCCTTGCGGACGATGGTCTCCTTGATGAGCGACGGATTGACCGGCCCGGTGGCTCGCGACAACAGACGCTGCACCACCTCCAGCACGATGTCCGGCACCTCGGCCTTCGAAGCCTCGGCCTTGCCCTTGCCACCGTGCGCCTGCTCCTTCGCCTGGCGCTCACCGGCTCCGTGCCCCTTGCCCTGCTTGCGGCCTCGCCCGCCCTCTTCGTGCTCGTGGGCGCGCTTCTCCTTCTCCTTTTCCTTCTCCGCACGGGTGCGGGGCCGCAGGTAGATGAACTCGTCGCAGGCCTTCACGAAGAGGGGGCTGGTCGCCTCCTTCACCGCGAGCCCGATGAGCTGACGGCCGTTCTCTCGCAGCTTGTACGCCAGCGGGCAGAAGTCGCTGTCTCCCGAGGCGATGGCGAAGGTGTCGATGTGCTCGCGCGCGTAGCACAGCTCCAGCGCGTCGATGACCAGGCGCATGTCCGCGCCGTTCTTCCCCGAGCGCGTCGAGGGCGGCACGTCGATGAGCTCGACGCCGAACTCGTGCAGGTTGCCCTTGGCTTCCTTGAAGCGGGACCAGTCGCAGTAGGCGCGGCGGAACACCACCTTGCCCCGCTCCAGCAGCCGGTCCATGGCGGGCTGCAGGTCGAAGTTGGCGGCGGAGAAGCCGGTGTTCGTCACCAGGTTCTCGAAGTCCAGGAACAGCGCGATGCGGTGGTCGGTCTTATCGTCCAAGAAGGTCTCTGCGGAAGGTGTTATCCGGGGTAGACCCTACCCTCAACACGCACCGGCTCCACCAACTTCCTGAAGCGGGTTTATGCTGCCAGACAGGAGCACGAGCCGGCGGGTCCCCGAGGCGAGGGCGCCAGACTCAGCGCCACAGCGTGTCGCAGAAGCGGTCCAGCCTCGCGAGGGCCTCGGGCATGTTCGTGCGGCCCAGCCCCAACCGGAAGTGGTTGCCCGGGAAGTCATACACGTCCGCGGGCAGCAGCAGCACGCCTTCCTTCTCCACCAGCCGCAGGCAGAACTCGCCCACCGGCATGTCGCGCAACAGCTTCACGAAGGCCACGCTCCCCGCCCTCGGGCGCACCCAGCGGAACGTGTCCGCCCGCCGGGCGAAGAAGTCATCCAGCAGCGCCAGGTTGCGCGTGAGGATGTCGCGGCTGCGCGCCAGCACCCGCTCCTTCGCCCTCAGGGCAATCAAGGACAACACCTCGCTCGGCGCCGAGTTGCAGATGCTCGTGTAGTCCTTGTACGCCGCGCACCGCTCCAGCAGCGCCGTGTCCCGCCCCACCAGCCACCCCACCCGCAGCCCCGCCAGCGCGAACGACTTCGACATCGCCCCCACGCTCAGCGCCCGGCCCGACAGCTCCACCGCCGCGGGCAGCCGGTCCCCGGCGTCGTACTCGAGCATCCGATACACGTCGTCCGCCAGCACGTACACCCCGCGCTCCTCCGTCAGCTCGAGCAGCGCCTTCCACGTGGCCGCGTCCGGCAGCGCCCCCGTCGGGTTGTGCGGGAAGTTCACCACCAGCAGCTTCGTGTGTGGCCGCAGCTCGCGCTTCACCGCCTCCAGGTCCAACCGCCAGCCGTCCTCCTCGCGCAGCCGCAGCGGCGACACCTCCGCCCCCGCCGCCCTCGCCACCTCGTGCAGCGACTGGTACCCCGGCCACGTCACCACCGCGTGGTCCCCCGGCCCCAGCAGCACGTTCATCAGCACGAAGATGGCCTCCTCCGCTCCCGCGAAGGTCAGCACCTGCTCCGCCGACACGCCCTGGTACAACCGGGAGATCTCCTCGCGCAGCACCGGCAGGCCCAGCGTCTCCGTGTAGCCCAGCGTCAGCCGCTCCCAGCGCTCGCGCCCGTCCTCGTCCGCCAGCGCGAGCAGCTCGCTCATCCGCCAGCCCTCGATGTCCGAGCTGCACAGCAGGTAGGGGGCCTTGAACTCCCACTGGGAGAAGAACCGCTCGAGCTTGAAGTCCGGGATGCGCATGCCCCCTCGCTATCGCGAGCCTGGCGGCTTTGCAAAGAACGCCGGCCTCTCCTCACGCCCCTCCGCCGAGCCGGGGTGTTCCCTTGCCCGGACCCCACGCGATAGGATGATTTGACCTCAAATCGGGCGAGGATCAATGCACTTCGAGCTGGGCTTCGTGCTGCTCTTCTCCATCGCGACAGCGGTGGCGATCGCGGCGCGCTACTTCAAGTTTCCCTACACGGTGGCGCTGGTGGTCGCGGGGCTCACGCTCGGGGTGGTGCATGCCTTCGAGCCGCCCCATCTCACCAAGGACCTGCTCTTCGCCATCCTGCTGCCGGGGCTCATCTTCGAGGCGGCCTTCCACGTCGAGTTCCGCAAGTTCTGGAAGAACAAGCTGGCCATCCATGCCCTGGCCATTCCCGGGGTGGTGGCGGCCGTGGGAGTCACCGCGCTCATCCTCTCGCCGGTGGTGGGGGGATTGGACTCCGTGCGTGACTTCGGCTTCATCCACGCGCTGGTGTTCGCCTCGGTCATCGTGTCCACGGACCCCATCGCGGTGGTGGGGCTCTTCAAGGCGCTGGGAGCGCCCAAGCGGCTGGCCATCCTCGTGGAGGGCGAAAGCCTGCTCAATGATGGAACGGCCGTCGTGCTCTTCACGCTCATCGTGGCGGTGGCCGGCGGAGCGCACTTCACGGTGGGAGGAGCGACGATGGACTTCATCCGGGTGGCGGGCGTGGGCGCGCTCATCGGCGGGGGAATCGGCTTCGCCATCTCTCAAGTCATCCAGCGCGTGGATGACGCGATGGTGGAGATCACCCTCACGGTGATCGCGGCCTACGGCTCGTTCGTGGTGGCCGAGCACTTCCACTACTCGGGAGTGATCGCCACGGTGGTGGCGGGCATGCTGTGCGGCAACTGGGCGGCGAGCACGAGCATGAGCCCCAGCACGCGCGTGGCGGTGGAGAGCTTCTGGGAGTACCTGGCCTTCGCGCTCAACTCGGTGGTGTTCCTGCTCATCGGCCTGGAGGTGCAACTGGGCTCGCTGCTGGCGTCCTGGCGGCCCATCCTCCTGGCCTACGTGGCGGTGGTGGCCGGACGCGCGGTGGTGGTGTACGGCGTGTCGGCCCTGCTGCGCTTCACGCCGGAGCGGATGCCCTGGAGCTGGAGCGCGGTGCTCACCTGGAGCGGACTGCGCGGCGCCATCTCCATGGTGCTGGTGCTGGGTCTTCCCGAGGGGTTCGCGCACCGCGAGCTGCTGGTGAACATGACGTTCGGGGTGGTGGTGCTCTCCATCATCGTCCAGGGGCTCACCATGGCGCCGCTGCTGCGGCGGCTGGGCGTCAGCGGCCTCAAGGACGTGTACCAGGAGAAGTACGAGCTGGCGCGAGGGCGGGTGGGGGCGATCCACGCCGCGCTGACGGCGTTGGAGGCGCTGCGCCGCACGCGCGACATCCCGGCGGACGTCGTGGAGCAACTGGAGCGGGACTACCAGCAGAAGGCGGCGGCGGCCGAGCAGGAGCTGTCCGCGCTCAAGCAGCAGACGAATCGCTTCCACGAGGAGGAGCACCAGGAGGGGGTGCGGCGCATGCTCATCGTGGAGAAGGACGCGCTCCTCAAGGCCTACCAGCGGGGCGTCATCGGCAAGGAGGCCTTCGAGCATCTGGTGGCGGAGCTCGACGAGCGGCTCGCGAAGGTGAAGGACCCCGAGGGCCACGTGCCCCTGGAGCAGTCATCGCCCTCGCTGCCCGACGCGGCGTGACACGCCAGGTGACGTCAGTCGAGGAAGCGTCTCCACCAGCGCCGCGCCTCGTCCTCGTTGAGGTTGAGGCGCGAGTAGAGTGGGGGCTCTTCCGGACCGGTGTCCTCCGGCGGCAGGGGCTCGAGCCAGGGCTCCAGCACCCGTGCCAGCTCGCGGTACGCGGGAAGGGTCTGCCCGGCGGACAGGTCTCCCGCCTCGGGCCCCTCTCCGAGCGAGACGACGACACGCTCCTCGTCGAGCGCGTGCACGGTCGTTTCCGGGGAGCGGAGGCGAGCGCGAAGGGCAGCGGCTCCGCCGAGCTGACCAAGCACGGGCTGCGCGAGGAAGTTGAGCCAGTGGATGCCATCGACCCGACTGCCCATCCAGTGCGCATAGAGCCAGGCGGGGCGCAGGTCGAGACCCGGATAGCGCAAGAGCTGGGCACGTAAGGCCGAGTCGGAGGCACGCAGGGACCAGTAGAGGTGGAGAGCGAGGCCCGCGTGACCGGTGGCGAAACGAAGCTGGGAAGCCATCTCCAGGGCGAGCTCGCGCACCCTCGAGGGTCCGTGCCGCACCAGGTACTCGGTGGGGAGTGTCGCGGTGAGGAGACTCACGGAGTTCGGGGCGGGAATGCGCCGGGGAAGGCGGGCCCGGTAGTAGAGCTCGTAGCCATTGCTGCTGGAAAAGCCTCCGTCGAGGATCAATAGAGTGGCGTACCCCCTCTTCTCCAGTCGGTAGACAGTGGCTTCACTGAGCTCTTCGATGAAGCGGAACGGTCGCTCGGGCAGGAGGAGGCGGCGAATGGAGCGCCAGCGCTCCTCGGTCAGTGTGTCTCCCTCGTCGTCATTGGTGAAAGAATGGTTGATTGTTCTGGGGCCCTGCCCAACCGCACGCATGTAGCTCTCGACCGCGTGGCTCACCCCGGCGGCGATCTCCGGGTGGTCATGCGGCAGGTAGAAGGCGATGCGAATGACATCTCGCGCGAGCAGTTCCCGCGGAAAGCGGGGTGTTTCGCCGCTCCAGAGCTTGACGTAACCATGTCGGCGCCCGCGATGGCGGATGCGGGGGAAGTACGAGTTCATCAGGGGATGCCGTATTGGAAGAGCCCCGCGGGGGAAATGAGGGCCGCGGGACATCGCTTCGTCAGCTCCTGGTATGCCTTCAATTGAGCCTCCGCCACAGAGGACTTGCGCGGGTCCAACTTCTGAGCGGAGAGACAGGGAAATTTGAACTCGTAGACGCACTGCACGTCGGTGGCATTCCTGGTCCCGTGCACCACGAAGTCTGGATGGAGGGTATCGATGCCCTTGTTCGTCAGCACGACCCCATTTACCTCGGGGTCCGGCTTGTAGCGTGGCTCTACAGTGAAGTTCTCGCGCAGGCCCGGAGGCAGGCGAGCCTTGAGACAGGCGAAAGCGGCGGCATGTTTGAGCCGCCCAAGCTCCTGAGCGAGGGAAACCTCATCCCCCGCTTCGTCGAACCGGACAACCTTCTTGCACTCGGCGTCGCTTGGGAACTTTCCGTTCTCGAACCGAAACCATCATCACGCCGCTGGTAGGTATCGTTGACGTCAGCATGAGCCTGTGCCACGCAGTCCTTGAGCGTTGCCTCGACGAGATCCAGCTCCTCGCCAGACAGGGCACGGTGGAGTGTATTGAGACCCTGGACGACCCCGACGATTTGGACGGCCTTGTCGACGACCTGGCCAACCCGAGTCGCTGTCGGTGCGAGGATCTCCCCAGTGCTCACATTGACTGGGGCGGCACAGCCGGCACCACACGATTGGTTGAACTGAGCCCGAGAGCCGGTGACCTGCCCGCCCCAGGTGGATGAGGGTTGGAAGCTCGCTGGCGCGGCGGCGCAGGAGAGGCAGAGGAGCGCGGCGGGCAAGGCAGCGAGGAGAATATACGCTCGTAGAGAGGACACCGGACACCCCAGGGCCAGGCCGGAACTACACGGAATCGAGAGCGCACCCGTCAAGCCAATCGTGGAGAAGGAGGCTCATCCCGGCAGGCTCCGGACAGCCTCCAGGAAGATCCGCACGGCCGGAGCCCTCTCGTGACGGCGGTATGCCACGGACAGCTCCATCGACTCGGTCACGCCCGTGAGCGGACGGTAGACGACGTTGCCCCCGAGGTTGAGCGACACGATGGACTCGGGCACCAGGGCCACGCCGAGGCCCGCGGCCACCAGGCTGATGACCGTCATGATGTTGGTGCTGCGATGGCGGATCCGCGGGGTGAAGCCCCAGATGCGCTGCAGGACGGAGAGCCCCTGCTCTTCCTTCGACCCGCTGAAGTCGATGAATGATTCCTCCACCAGCTGGTCGGCCGGAACGCGTGCACGTGCGGACAGCGGGTGGTCGGCGGGAATCGCCACCATCAAGGGCCAGGTCGCTACCCGCACCGTCACCAGCTCCGTAGGAACGGGCAGGACCGGCGCCGTGAGCAGGCCGACCTGGATGCGTCCATCCACCAGGGCCTCGAGCTGGTCGAACGGGTGCAACTCCTGGAGCAGCAGCTCGACATCCGGCGCACGTTGCCGGAAGGCCTTGAGCATCCTGGCCAGCACGCCCGAGTAGGCGACGTTGACCGAGTACCCGATCTCCAGGCGTCCCAGCTCTCCCCGGCCCGCACGTTCCGCGACCCGCGCCGCGCGCTCCGCCTGCTCCAGCGTCCGGCGTGCCTCCTCCAGGAAGAGCCTGCCCGCCTCCGTGAGCGCCACATGGCGCCGCGTCCGTTCCAACAGCCGTGTCCCCAGCTCCTCCTCCAGCGCCTTGATCTGCATGCTCAACGCGGGCTGCACGATCCGCAGCCGGCTGGCCGCACGGGCGAAGTGCAGCTCCTCGGCCACGGCGACGAAGTACCGGAGATGGCGCAGCTCCATTCATCACTCCCACTGATTACAGATCGACTTTCAATCTATTGGAGTTCTCAAGCCCATCCCAACATCCTTGTCTCGCGGGCTTCGAAATCCACCCCCAATCCCACACACAGGCAGGTTGCGATGAGACACACATGGGCCGCTCTCTTGATGTTCGTCCTCGGCTCGGGCCAGGCCGCCCAGGCCCTGGACACCCCCAAGGCAGACACGGGCATCGACATCCAGAAGGTCGTGCCGGAGGGCAAGCTGCCAGGCAAAGGGGTGCCCTATTTCATCCGCAACGGTGAGGGCGAGCGCTACCTCGTGGGCGGGCTGGTCGCGGGTCTGATCGCCAGAGGCGTGGACACCCAGGAGCTCTTCGAGGCCGCCATCCTGACAGGCGGACGGGACGCGAACCTCCCTCCGCACACCCACGCGCGGACACACGAGGCCATCCTGGTCCTCGACGGAGAGGTCGAGCTCTGGCTCGGGCAGGGGCACTACCTCCTCATCCGCGGCGATTTCGCGAGCATTCCGGAGGGGACACCCCATGCCCTCAAGATGCGGAGCCACCGCACCCGGCTCATCTCCTGGTCCACCGGGAAGGAGATGGGTCCGCTCTACAAGGCGCTCGGCCAGCCCTATGAGGGCTATGTGCAGCCCCCGGAGGTCAACCCCGAGATTTCAAAGGAGCTGCTCGAGAAGGCGGAAGCCAGTGCCGACGTCCGTTTCGAGCGCAAGGCGCCGAGCAGGAGCACTCCCCAGCGCGTGACCAATGGCACGGTCCCCGACAAGAAGGTCCCCTACGTCCTCGCCTCGGGTGAAGGCCAGCGACTGGTCGCGGGCAGCGAGCTCTTCTCCCTCGTCGGCGATCAGCGCAACAGCGATGGCAGGTTCATCGTCGTCGTGAGCGAGGGCCCGGCCGGAGACATGATTCCCCTGCACTTCCATGAGAAGCACACGGAGACCTTCTTCTGTCTGGATGGTTCCATCACGATGCGCGTCAACGACGCGACGGTGACGCTGGCTCCGGGCGATTTCGTCCACGCCCCCGCTCGCACCATCCACGCCTATCAGCTCAACAGCCACTACACGCGCATGGTCGGCTTCCTGACCCCGGGCCTCTTCGAGTCGTTCTTCCGCACCCTGGGTGACCCCTACCCCGCGTACGTGTACCCGCAGACGCCTCCTCCCTTCCGGTTCGACCGCGTCCTCTCGAAGTTGAACGAGCTCGACCTGAAGCTCGTCCAGCCGCCGGCTTCCAAGAAGTAGGACGGTCCGACGGGTCATCTCCTCGGAAGTGTGACTCCACCCTCGCCGCGAGGCAGTCTACCGCGTGCGGGGTGACCCCGAGGCCAACAGGCTCCGCCGCGATGGGCTCCGCTGGATTCCCCAGACGAATGCCCGCATCAGTGTCCCCGTCGTCAGCATCCACACCCTCGGCGACCTGTACGTGCCCTTCAGCATGGAGCAGCTCTACAAGCGCCGGGCCGATGCCAACGGCACCTCCCAGTGGCTCGTCCAGCGCGCCATCCGGGGCGTGAGCCACTGTGACTTCACCATCGCCGAGCAGGTCGCCGCCTTCGACGCGATGGTGAAGTGGGAGCAGCAGGGCATCAAGCCGCGGGGTGACGAGGTGCTCGACCCAACAACACCGTCGGCCCCGAGGACGGTCTGATGGGCACCCGGTGCCCTGAGCACGGGCTCAACCCGGGAGGCTCGATACCCTCACCCCGTCCCTCTCCCAGAGGGAGAGGGGTGGGTGGCGAGGGTGAGGGAAGTGGCGGCACTTGCGCTGCCTCCTTCCTGACGGTGCTCCCTCCGCCAGTGGTCTCCGGCCGACGCTTCCCTCGCGCTCACATCCTCCTCCGTCCCAATCGGCTCATAATCCCGTTCTGTAGCGTTTTTCTCGGGGTTGAAAAGAAAGCCGGGGGGCCGAGCGTGATCATCTTCGACGACAGCCTGTGGCCACTGTTGAAGCTGAGGTTCGTGGGCGCGCACACGTCCGAACAGTTCGAGCAGTACCTCCTGCGGTTGGAGGCCTACGTCCGGCAGCCCGGGCCCTGCATGGTGTTGCTCGATCTCAACGCCGCCTCGGTACCGCTCGAGCAGTGCCGGCAGCAGGCGGAGTGGATGCACGCGAATCAGGCCCTGCTGCGCGAGAAGGTGCTCGGACTGGCCTTCGTGAGCTCCTCGACTCGCAGCCGGTTGTCCCTCAACGTCATCCTCCATCTCAAGCCCGTGCCCGTCGCTCACACGCTCGTGGCGGACACCCGGGCCGCCGCCGAGTGGGCCGCCGATCGCTTCTCCGACGCGGGGCTCCTGCTGCCCTCCGTGCGCATCCGCCAGGACTTCGGTCTGCGGCCCTCCGGCTCATTCCCCAGTCTCTCCTGGGCCCCCGCCCCCAGGTAGCTCCCGGCCCCGGCCCTCACAGGCGCGCACCGGGCCGCGAAGGTGACGCCGCGGCCCGCCAGGGAGGCCGCTCAGCGCAGCAACAACAGCACCACGGCCAGCGCCAGCAGCACCGCGCCCACCACCAGCAGCACCTTCAGCACCGACACCGGGGCGTCGCCCAACACCACCTTCGCGTCCTGCCCATGCACCACCACCCGGTACAGCTTCTTCCGGTACCGGTACGCCAGCACGTACGCCGGCAGCGCGTAGCGTCTCGTCTCCAGGCTCGACAGCACCACCGCCACGTGCACGTTGCGGTGGCGGCGGCCCGGCACGTGCGAGCGCGCCACCTGCTCGCGCGCCTCCTCCTCCACCGCCGCCAATATCTGCCGCCTTGCCCCCGAGCGCGTCACGTCGAAGCGCTCCACCTGCGCGTCCTCCGGCCCTCGCGGCTCGCGCTCCGCGCCCGCCAGCGAGTAATGGCCGGCCAGCCGCTCGCACTCGCGCTCCGAGAGGCCTCGCGACGCGGACACGAGGATGTCCTGGAAGGTGAGCTCCACCTGCCCCGAGTGCGGCGCCCAGTCCGAGCGTCCGCTCCCCGCGTCCGAGTCCGCCGTCCAGCTCACCCGCGCCCCCGCGCTGAAGGCCCACGCCGGCCACCACATCGGCCGCAGCGACTCGAGCGACGCCGCCCGCGTCAGGTCCGAGGGCCGGAAGAAGCGCTTCTGCTCGAGGAAGCCCATCAACGCCCCGCGCGCCGCCACCGGGTCCACCGCGAAGGGCAGGAAGCGCTCGGCCTGCTCCTGCGGGTCCGCCGTCGTCTCCACGTGCATCACCGACGCGCAGAAGGCACACCGTGGCGCCTTCACCTCCGCCGAGTACTCCAGCGAGGCCCCGCAGGTGTCGCACCGCACCACCCTGGCCACCTCCCCCGCCGGCAGCAGGGCCCGCGTCCGGCGCTGGCCCACCACCGCCTGCCCGCAGATGGGACAGCGCAGGTCCCCCACCTCCAGCGCGCTCTCGCACCGCTCACACCACACCTCCGGCCCGTCCGTCATGACCGGCCCCCCTGGCCCAGCAGCACGTACAGCAGCAGCCCCAGCGCCGCCACGCCCAGCACCGTCAGCACCACCTTCACCCAGGAGACGGGCACCCGGCCGTACACCTCGCCCGACTGCCCGTTCACCACCACCCGCAGCGGCGGCTTGTCCGGGGCATAGCGCGCCGCCAGCACCCACACCGGCACCAGGCACACGTCCAGCGACTCCGCCTTCAGCTCCGTGTCGTGCTTCAGGTCACGGTGCGAGTCCCCCGGCATGAAGGACTCCAACCGCCGCCCCACCCGCGCCAGCGCCTCCTCGCGCGCCAGCCTCAGGCACTCGTCACGGGAGAGTGACGGCTCCTCGGCCACCCAGCCCGCCACCAGCGCCGGCTCGTAGCGCGCCAGCACCCGCAGGTCGAAGGGCTCCAGGTGCTCCAGCTCCGGGTTGGACAGCCCGCGAGAGGCCGTCACCAGCACGTCCGGCACGTATTCCGCGTGCTGGCCGCGCAGCGGGCGCCACTCCGTCTTCGTCACCGTGCGCGTCTTGGTGACGGTCTTCCCGTTCTCCGTCGTCGTGTACGTCTCCGTCTCGGTGTAGTTCTCACCGATGGAGGCGCTGTAGTGCGTCTCGGCACGGGCGCTGTAGAGGTACGCGGGCACGTACACACCGCGTACGTCCTGCAGCGAGGCCCGTTTGAGCCCCGAGTGGCTCCACGGGTTGCGCGTGCGCAGCCAGTGCTTTACCCGCTCGCCCGCGACCTGATGGGTCAGCGCGAAGCCCAGCGCGAAGGTGGGCGCGGGCCTGTCCAGGCTCGGAGGCCGCTCCACCACCGAGGGCGCCGCGCAGTAGGGGCAGACCGTCGTGCGCAACCCCTCGGCCACCACCAGCTCCGCTCCACATGATTGGCACCGTAAGTTCATCTCAGGCTTCTCCCCGCGAGCACCTTCCCGTACCCGGAGTCTTGCATTCCACTCAACTTTCAGTCCGAGTTGCGCTACATCTCCCACCTCCTTTCTCCGAGTCCATTCCATGTCCTTCCGGGAAGAACGAGTGGTGACCCTGGCCTCGCAGCCACACGCGCCCGGAAACGAGCCCTCCAGCCTGACGGTGGATGAGAGCTTGTGGCCGCTGGTGGTGGTGAGGATCGGCCGGAACCTCACGGCGGAGGACGTGGAGGCGTACCTGTCGGCCCGGAGCGCCCACCTGCGGCGCGAGGAGCCGCACGTGTGCATCATCGACACGCGGCAGGTGCACATGCCCCCGGTGCAGCTGCGCCAGCGCTACACCGACTGGCTGCGTGACAACGCGCTCCAGCTGCGCCACTGGATGCTGGGCTCGGCGTACATCATCGAGTCTCCCGCGGTGCGGATGATGATGAGCGTCATCCGCCACTTCGCGGCGATGACCACGCCCTTCGTCGTCACCGCCAGCCTGACGCCCGCGGCCAGCTGGGCCGCCGAGCGCTTCCAAGAGGAAGGGCTCACCCAGGCCGCCGCGCGCATCCGCGCCCACTACGCCCTGCCGTCGAGCTGAGGTTCAGCGGCCGTCGGAGCGCGGCGGGTCTTCCCAGAAGAGGGCGGGTGCCTCGTCGTCCTCGCCGTCGAGGCCGTGGGGAGCCGAGGCGCGGCGCAGCGGGTCGTTCCCATCCGGGAACCCGTCACCGGGCACCCACGGACGGAGGTCGTCGTGCTCGGGCCCGTGCGGGTCGAAGGTCCGCTCCCAGGTGCTCGTGACCGACTCCTCGATGTCCGTTCGCACAGGTGGGCCTCCGCGCCAGGGATGCCCGGGAGACAGTCGTCACGGACGCTCCCGGGTGACAGGCACCCTGGAGGACGAGTGCACCGTCCGGGATGTGACACACGGTGCGGCTTCCTTCGCTGTTGCCTGTCCGGTGCCTGGCGGGAAGAGTGTGGCCCTGTCTCCCCGTCCCTCGGAGCCCTCCCATGGCGCACCCATCTCCCCCCGTCATCGGCATCCTCGGAGGCAGCGGCCTCTATCAAATCGACGGCCTCCAGGACGTCTCCTGGCGCAAGGTGTCCTCTCCCTTCGGTGAGCCCTCGGACGAGCTGTGCTTCGGCACCCTCGAGGGCACCCGGGTGGTGTTCCTGCCCCGCCACGGCCGGGGCCACCGCATCTCCCCCTCGGACATCAACTTCCGCGCCAACATCGACGCCCTCAAGCGCGCGGGCGTCACCGACCTGCTCTCCCTGTCCGCCGTGGGCAGCCTGCGCGAGGATCTACCCCCGGGCTCCTTCGTGGTGGTGGACCAGTTCATCGACCGCACCTTTGCCCGAGAGAAGAGCTTCTTCGGCACCGGCTGCGTCGCCCACGTGTCCATGGCCCGGCCCGTGTGCACGCGCCTGGGGGACGCGGTGATGAGCGCCGGCCAGGGGCTCGACATCCCCATGAAGCGCGGTGGCACCTACCTCGTCATGGAGGGCCCGCAGTTCTCCTCGCTCGCCGAGAGCGAGCTCTACCGGAGCTGGGGCTGCAGCGTGATCGGGATGACCAACATGCCCGAGGCCAAGCTCGCCCGGGAGGCGGAGCTCTGCTACGCGACGGTGGCGATGGTGACGGACTTCGACTGCTGGCATCCCGGGCACGATGCCGTCACCGTGGACCAGATCATCTCCGTGCTGATGGCCAACGCGGGCAAGGCGCGCGGGCTGGTGAGGAACGTGGTGCCGCTGCTCGGCGGGCACCAGGGCCCGTGTCGCCACGGCTGCCAGACGGCGCTCGACCACGCCCTCATCACCGCTCCCGAGGCGAGAGACCCCAAGGTCCTCGAGCGGCTCGACACCGTGGCCGGCCGGGTGCTGAAGCGCTGAGTGACAGTGGAGAGGTGGAGAACCCCCCACGCGTGGAGTCGTCTGGCCCGACGTGTGACGGTGCCCCGGCAATGACAGACGTGTGACGGTTACCCGGCGTGCGAGCCAAATCCCGCCGGGAAACAAAATGCGTGAATGGGCATACACGCCCCATCACAGCCGCCACGCGTCTTCTCATTCCGTCTGGAAGGCCAGGCCTTCCGTGTTGGAACGCACCACATCACGCACGACCCACCCGAGGAGGTTCCACCATGTTTTCATTGAAGACCCTGCTGGCACGGAAGCTCACCCTGGCCGCACTGCTCACACTCGGCGCGCCGCTGGCCGCGCACGCCCAGCAGAGCCCGACCTGCGACGCCTCGGTGAAGGAGGAGGTGGTCAAGGCCCTCGAAGGCAGCGAAAAGCTGAACAAGGCCGAGCAGTCCAAGCTCCAGGAATCGCTGTACGCGAAGTACAAGGAGTGCGGGAGTGCCGACGCCGCGAAGCCGCAGCCCAACGATCCCTTCTTCATCGCGGCGCGCCAGTGTGGCGCGAGGGTGACGCAGTTGGGCAGCCTCTTCTTCGAGGAGATGCCTTGCTGCGGCTACGATCCACAGCGCCGGACCTTCGCCTGCCCGGTGAAGATCAAGCGGCCCACGGGTTTCGGTGCGGCTCCATTGCCGGGCAGCCGTGAATACGTCCTGCACTGCGTCGCCGACGGCTCGGGCACGTTCCATCCGGTCGGTCAGGACAGCGTGCACCTGGCGAACTCGCAACTCTCGCCGTCCTGGCAGTTCGCGGTCGTGGCCAACGCGATCGACAACCTCGACCTGGTGCAACCGCTGAAGGGGAATGCCGCCAGGGCGCGGTCCATCCTGTCGTGGCAGTTGCAACCCACCGACTGCAAGTACCAGCCCATCTGGGGCAACGCGATCGACTACACCATCCGCCTCGACCAGTAAGACGCGGCACGGACTGCCCGCGCCCGGCGAAACCTCTCCGCCGGGCGCGGGCAGCATTGCGTGCGATGGCCGGGAGAGGGACATATCCCTCGGATGCCAGCTCCCTCGGCGCCCTCCCATCGTGGGTATGATGTCCCTTTCCGCCAGGAGGAGACGGAGAGGATGAAGGTCCACGGTCAGCCGATGCGCACGCTCTGGGTCGAGGCCGACGGCCACTCGGTCGGCATCATCGACCAGACGCGCCTGCCGCACGCCTTCGCGACGCTGCGGCTCACGACGCTCGAGGAGGCGGCCCATGCCATCCGCTCCATGCAGGTGCGCGGGGCGCCGCTCATCGGAGCCACCGCGGCCTATGGCATGTGCCTCGCCCTGCGCGCGGACGCGTCCGATGGAGCGCTGGAGCGGGCCTGCACGTTGCTCCAGGCCACCCGGCCCACGGCGGTGAACCTGCGTTGGGCGCTCGACGAGATGCGCCGCGTGCTGCGTCCGGTGCCTCCGTCCGGGCGCGTTGCCGCGGCGTACCAGCGCGCGGCCGCCCTCTGCGACGAGGACGTGGCCATCAACCGCTCCATCGGCGAGCACGGGCTGGGGCTCATCCGCTCGGCCTGGGAGCGCAAGGGCCGGCAGGGGCGGGTGAACGTGCTGACGCATTGCAACGCGGGCTGGCTGGCCACGGTGGACTGGGGCACGGCGCTCGCGCCCCTCTACCTGGCACACGAGCAGGGCATTCCCGTGCACGTCTGGGTGGACGAGACGCGCCCGCGCAACCAGGGCGCGAGCCTGACGGCGTGGGAGCTCGGGCAGCACGGCGTGCCGCACACCGTCATCGCGGACAACGTGGGCGGCCACCTCATGCAGCACGGCGAGGTGGACCTGTGCATCGTGGGCACGGACCGCACCACGGCCCGGGGTGACGTGGCGAACAAGATTGGCACGTACCTCAAGGCGCTCGCGGCCAAGGACAACGGGGTGCCCTTCTACGTGGCGCTGCCCTCCCCCACCATCGACTGGACGCTCGAGGACGGGGTGCGCGACATCCCCATCGAGCAGCGTGACGGCCGCGAGCTGACGGACATCAGCGGGCGGCTGCCCTCGGGCGAGGTGGTGACGGTGCGGGTGACGCCGGAGGAGAGCCCGGTGGCCAACTACGGCTTCGACGTGACTCCCGCGAGGCTGGTGACGGCGCTCGTCACCGAGCGCGGGGTGTGCGCGGCCTCGACCGAGGGATTGCTGTCGCTCTTCCCCGAGCGGCGGCCTGCACGGGGGACGGGCACGTGAGCGCACCGAGGCACCTCGAGCTGCGCCAGGCGATGATCGCCACGGCGCGCAAGATGAACACGTCGGGGCTGAACCAGGGCACGAGCGGCAATCTCAGCCAGCGCGTGGAGGAGGGGTTCCTCGTGACGCCGACGGGGATGGACTACGACACGATGGTGCCGGAGGACATCGTCCTGATGCGCTTCGACGGCAGCCACGAGGGGCGCCGCAAGCCCTCGTCCGAGTGGCGCTTCCACTGGGACATCCTGGCCGCGCGGCCCGAGGTGGGCGCGGTGCTGCACGCACACTCGATGTTCTGCACGACGCTCGCGTGCCTGCGCCGGGGGATTCCGTCCTTCCACTACATGGTCGCGGTGGCCGGAGGCGTGGACATCCGCTGCGCGCCGTATGCCACGTTCGGCACGGAGGAGCTGTCACGCCACGCCGTGGCGGCGCTGGAGGGGCGCAAGGCGTGCCTGCTGGCCAATCACGGGATGCTCGCGCTGGGCAGGGACCTGGCGGGCACCTTCAAGCTGGCGGTGGAGGTGGAGACGCTCGCGGCCATGTACTGGCGCGCGCTCCAGATCGGCGAGCCCGTGCTCCTGGAGCCAGCGGAGATGGCCGTGGTGCTCGAGAAGTTCAAGACGTACGGCCAGCAGCCCGAGCCCAGGGGCTGAGGAACGGTCAGGCCTGAACCGCCGGACCTGCGCCCGACCGCGGTCCGGCTTAGACTTCCCTCATGGATCCGCGTGAACTCCTACGGCAGGCCTTCCCGAGCTACGGACCGGATTGGGATGCGGCCATTGATGCAGGCGTGGACGTGTCCCTGCTCGAGGAGAATCTCCACCTCACTCCCACGGAGCGGCTCGAGCAACTGCAGCGAATGACCGAGCTGTACGAGGCGCTGCGCCCCAAGGGAGACTCCGACGATGCAGCGGACGCCTGAGCTCCTCTGCCTGCTCCTCGACGCGGGTGTGGAGTTCGTCCTCATCGGGGGCGTCGCCGCCATCGCCCACGGCTCGGCGACTTTCACGCAGGACTGTGACATCACCGCGCCTTTCACCGAGGAGAATCTCGCACGGCTGCTCGCCGTGCTCGCGCCGCATCGTCCCAGGTACGCACTCGCCGTGCCCAAGCGCCCCGTCACCGAGTCGCCCGCTGCGCTCTCGAAGAACCGCAACCTCTACCTGCTCACCGACCTGGGCCGCCTCGATATCCTCTCCGAAGTCCCGCCCATCGGAACCTATCCGGATGTCGCCAACAAGGCGGTGACCCTGACCCTCTACGAGCGCTCTTGCCGCGTCATCAGCCTGGACGACCTGATCGCCGTCAAACGCCATGTGGGACGGGACAAGGATCGCCTCGTCGAGCGCGAGCTCCTGGCTCTTCGAGATCGGCAGAAGAACACCGGGCAGTGAGTCAAATCGGGACGGATACCCTCCCCCCGTCCCTCTCCCGGAGGGAGAGGGACGGGGGGAGCTCACGTCTCCACGGGCCGGCGCGGTAGCTCCACCCTGAACGTGGAGCCCTGCCCCAGCTCGCTCTCCACCTGGACCCTCCCCCCCAGCGCCTGCACGATCTGCTGCGTGATGTAGAGCCCCAATCCCAATCCTCCGTAGTTCCTCCCCGACACCGCCCTCTCGAACTTGCCGAAGATCCGCTTCAGGTGCTCCGGCGCGATCCCTATCCCCTCGTCCTTCACCACCAGCACCGCCCTCTCCTCCTCCCCCTCCACCCTCACCCTCACCGGGTGCCCCGCTCCGTACTTCATCGCGTTCGACAGCAGGTTCGTCATCACCTGATCCAACCTCATCCGATCCCACCTCCCCACCACCGGCCCCCCCGCCGCCAGCTCCAGCTCGCAGCCCATCTTCGCCGCCTGCTGCGCGAACCTCCCCATCACCTCGTTCACCACCTCCGTCAGGTCCACGTCCTCCCACGTCAGCGGCAGCCTCCCCTCCGCCAGCCTCGACACGTCCAGCAGGTCATCCACCAGCGCCGCCAGCTTGCGCAGCTGCGTCTCCGCCCCCTCCACCACCCGAACCACCCGCTCCCGGTGCACACACGCCACCGGCCCCGACTCCATCTCCCTCTTCAGTGACTGGAGCTTCAGGTGCAGCGGCGTCAGCGGCGTCTTCAGCTCGTGCGAGGCCACCGAGAGGAAATCGTCCCGGATCCTCACCGCCTCGCTCGCCTCCTCGTACAGCCGCGCGTTCTCCTCCGCCTGCTGCCCCAGCCTCATCCCCAGCTCCACGAGCTCGCGCTCGTCCGCCCTCACCCGCCTCAGCTGCGCCAGCATCCACTCCACCCTCAGCGCCGCCGTCTCCTTCCCCAGCATCAACTCCGGCCTCTCGTAGAAGAGGTTCCCGTGCACCTCGTTGCCGTAGATGACCAGCGGGTGCGTGCGCATCACGTCCCGGATGATCTCCGGCGGGAACCGGCTCCGGTGGTACTGGCAGATGGCCACCACCTTGCTGTTCGGGAAGAACCCCGTCAGCAGCGCCTCGTAGCGGATGAGCTCCCGGCTCTCCGGTTGCGCCCCCAGCGCCCACGTCATCTCCCCCATGATGCGCAGCCCCGTGAAGCCCGCCTCCAGCGCCTGCCTCTCCAGCTCGCGCAGATGGGCCAGCATCTCCTCCGGCACGAACCGCCCCGTGCGCAGGTACGCCTCGCGCGTGGACTGGAAGACGAGCGCTCCCCGCGCCCCCTCCGCCTCCACGTCCACGCCGCGTTCCCGCAGCACCGCGACCACCTCTTCCGCCGTGCCCTCGTCCACCAGGTACACACAGCGCTCACCCCGCTCCAGCCCCATGCGAACGAAGGGCACCAGCGCCGCCACCTGCTCCTCGAACCGCTCGTAGATGAGGCACAGGTGGTCACCCTGGCCCACGCGTGTGAGCTGCTGAGCCGTCTCGCCCAGCGCCACACCCACCTCCTCCAGTCGCCTGGGGGGCGGGGGAGCTGCCGGGGGGGTTTCTTTCATACTGCCCTCGAGAACGGAAAGGTGCCTGCCTGACAGTACCCTCCAACCCGGGCGCCGACGCAATCCACCCCCGGTTCCGCGAGGGTGTCCGCCGCCGGATTCCAGGGCCCGGAGATGTCAGACCCCTCCGTTAATGTCTTCACATCACGACGCATCAGGGAGGCACTTCATGGATGGACTCACGGGGTCACCTCACGTCTCCGTCAACAAGCTGGGGCGCTATCTCACGGCGACTCCCGCCCTGCGCAAGCGCCTCATCCACGCGCAGAAGCACCCGCCCGAGCCACGCTATCTGCACTACCCCGAGGCCGCACAGGCCATCACCGATTTTCTCTGCCGGGGCCAGGACGAGGCCGTCCTGCGCCAGCACCAGCACCGGTTGGCCACCACCGTCTTCACCGAGGAGTTCGAGGCCCACCGTGCCCTGTTGTGCATCGAGGCCATCGAGCGCTACCGCGCCTTGCACTCGCGCCTGGGCCTGCATGGTGTGGTGGCCAGCGAGGTGGGACACGAGCCGCCCGCGCTCGAGATGGCTGGCGTGAGCATCCGCGTCGCGCCCCAGGTGGTGCTCCAGACGTTGGATCGTCAGGGCAACAACAAGGTGGGAGTGATGAAGCTGTATTTCTCCAAGCACCACCCCCTGGACGAGCGCTCCGGGCAGTACATCGCCACGCTGCTGCTGGCCTTCGCCGAGCAGCACCTGGCGCCGCTGGGGCCCATCGACCCGAGGCTGGTGCGGGTGGTGGACGTGTTCGCCGGGCGCGAGTACCTGCCGCCCAAGGCGCGCGCGCGCCGGCTGAGTGACGTGCAGTTGGCGTGCGAGGAGATCGCCGCCCGCTGGCCCGTGCAATGACGCGTTCAGCCGTACCCACCCGGAGCGCATGAGCCGGCGGGTGCCCTTGTCGCGCGGGGGTCCGGACGTTAAGACTCTGGACTTGCGCGGTACCACGATTGGGAGGGGCGACGGCCTTGCTGGACGCATTGTGGGAACGGCGGGCGTTGCTCGTCTCGGGAAAAGGGGGCGTGGGAAAGACGACCATCGCGGCGGCGCTCGCGCGCGCGGCGGTGGCCTCGGGCCGGCGGGTGCTGCTGGCCGAGGTGGAAGTGTCTTCCGACGAGCAGAATGGTCCCTCCCCCCTCGCCACGCTGGTGGGGGCGCGAGCGCCCGGCCCTCGCGTCGCCGAGGTGTCCAGGGGCCTGTCCTTCGTCCGGCTGTCTCCCATCGAGGGCCAGCGCCTCTTCCTGCAGGATGTGCTGCCCCTGCGTGTCATGGCGGACGCGGCCATGCGCACGCGCGCCCTGCGCCGCTTCCTCGAGGCCGCGCCCGCGCTCCGGGAGATGGGTGTCCTCTACCAGATGTTGCACCTGCTGCGGAGCACCCGCCCGGATGGGAGCCCCCTGCACACGCTGACCATCCTGGACCTGCCAGCCACCGGCCACGCGCTCGCGCTCGCGGCGCTGCCGGACGCGTTGCTGTCCGTCATGCCCGGGGGCCCCGTGGGCCGCGCCGTGCGCGAGGGGCTGACCCTCTTGAGGGACCCGGCCCTCACGGGTGCGCTGCTCGTCACCCTTCCCGAGCCGCTGCCCGTCAGTGAGACGCTGGAGCTGGCCACCGCCATCCAGCGCCACCGCATCCCCATCACCGCGGGCGTGCTCAACCGCATGCCGGACAATCCCTTCTCGCCGGATGGCCGCGCCGCCGTGGAGCGGCTGCTGGACGAGCATGGGCCGCACCGGGGGCATCGTGCCCTGGCGCAGCTGGACCGGGCGCGCGCCGCCGAGGCCCGGCTGGCGGGCAACCTTCCCGCGCCCCTCTTCACCGTGCCCGAGCTGCCCGCCTTGGGCGTGGAGCTGGTGGAGCGGCTCGCCACGCACTTCACCCGTAGCCTCGTCCCCCCTGAGCGCTCCACCGGGAGCGCCGGAGCCCGGCCATGAACCTGCAGTTGCTGCTGCGAGAGAAGCGCGTCGTCGTGCTGTGTGGCGCCGGCGGCGTGGGCAAGACGACGACGGCGGCGGCCCTGGGCGTGGCCGCGGCGCGCGCGGGCCGCAAGGTGCTGGTGCTCACCATCGACCCGGCGCGGCGGCTCGCCGAGGCCATGGGCCTGTCCGAGGGCGGCGCGGAGCCCACCCCCATTCCCCCCGAGCGCCTCTTCGCGGGCGGCGAGCCCGGCCCGGGCCGGCTGGACGTGTGGATGTTGGATCCGCGCATCGTCTTCGAGCGCTTCGTGCGGCGGCTGTCGGCCACGCCCGAGGCGGCGCGCACCATCATCGAGAACCGCCTCTACCGCTTCCTGTCGGACCTGGTGGCGGGCATGCAGGAGTACGCGGCGGCCGAGGCACTGGACAACTTCCTGGACGAGGGCCGCTACGAGCTCATCGTCCTGGACACGCCGCCGAGCCGCCACGCGCTGGACTTCCTGGAGGCCCCGGGGCGGCTGGCGCGCTTCCTGGATGACCGCATCGTCTCGCTCTTCCTCCCGGAGGAGAAGGGGCGCGGGGGGCGGCTGTGGCGCAAGACGTCGCAGCTGCTGGGCAACGTGCTGGGCACCATCTTCGGAGATGGTTTCACCCAGGAGATGCGCGCCTTCCTGGGGGCCTTCAGCGGGCTGTTCGCGGGCATCCGGTTGAGGGCGGACCGGTTGCGCTCCCGGCTGTCCTCGCCGGACGCGGCCTTCCTGCTGGTGACGTCGCCGGAGTCGGCCTCGCTGGAGGAGGCGTCCTTCTTCCGGGACATGCTGCGCGAGAAGGGGCTGCCCTTCGCCGGCTACGTGCTCAACCGGAGCTGGGCGCGCGAGGACGGGCTGGAGCCTCCCGAGGCGCTGCTGCGGCACGTGGAGGAGGGAGGCGCCGCGCGCGACGGGGTGAAGGCGCTCATCGGTCTGGCCGCGCAGGAGCGCGCCCGCGCCGAGGCCCACCGCGGACTGCTCCAACGGCTGGCGGAGAAGCTGCCCGCGGGCGCGGTGGCGGTGGCCGCGCCCGAGGCCGGTGGCGAGCTGGAGGACTTCAGAGGCCTGGTGCGGCTGGGCGACGCGCTCGCCACCTCGTGAGTCACGCCCGGGAGAAGCGCACCCGGAGGCCCCCGCGCGGGTGCGGGAAGGGCAGCGGCGCGAGCGACAGGTCCTGCCCGGGGACGAGCTCCCAGCGGTAGCCGCGCAGCATCAGCGCCAGGACGACGGCCATCTCCGTCATGGCGAAGTGCTGCCCCAGGCACACCCGTGCCCCTCCGCCGAAGGGAATGAGGGCGTTGGAGTGCTTGCGGTGCTCGGCGCGCTCGGGGCTCATGCGCTCCGGGTCGAAGCGCTCCGGCTCCGTCCAGGGTGAGGCCCGGTGCGTGCCTCCGACGCTGAGCATGAGCGTCCACCCCTGGGGAATGCGGTAGCCGCCATACGCCACGTCCCGCGTGGTGACGCGTGGCAGGGCGCTCACCGGAGGAAGGCAACGCAAGCCCTCGTGGATGACCTGGTGCAGGTAGGGCATCTCCTTCAGGCTCTCGAGCGTGAGGGGCTCGTCCACGCTGGCGCCGCGCTGCTCCTCGCGGCAGCGCTGGAGCACCTCGGGGTGCTCGGCCAGCATCCACACCAGGTTGGTCAGCGAGTGCAGCGTGGTGTCGTGGCCCGCGAGCAGTTGGACGAGCGTCTCGTCGAGCACGGCCTCGCGCGGCAGCGGCTGGCCCCGCTCGTCCCGCACCGACAGCAGCGAGCCGAGGATGTCCCGGGGCTGCTCGGCCAGGTGCTCGCGCCCGGCCACCACCCGCACCAGCAAGGCGCGCAGCTCCCGCCGTGCCGCCATGGAGCGGCCATGCACCGTGAAGGGCACGTCCCACGGCACCGCCGAGAAGAGGCCCTTCACCCACCGCTCCACCAGTGGAACCACGCGCCCCAGGTCCACCGGCGTGTCCCCGAGGATGAGGCCGAGGGCCACCTCGAGCACGAGCGTGCTCGCCATGGACAGCACCGTCACCTCCGGGTGCTCGGCCCACCGCTCCAGGTGCCGCGTGGCGATGGTCTGCACGCGCGGCACGAAGTCACGCACCATGGCCTGGGTGAAGTGGGGGGCGAGCAGCCGGCGCCGGGCCAGGTGGGCCTCGCCCGTGAGCTGGGGAATGGCCTGCAGGCCGAGCACCCGGCGCGTGCCGTAGCCCCACCGCACGTGGAGGAACTTGTTCTCCCCCGCGAAGACCCAGCGGCTGGCCTCCGCCCCCGAGAGGAACACCGTGGGCGAGCCGAAGATGTGCGAGCGGAAGATGTCGCCGTGCCGCCGCCGCCGCTCGTCGATGAAGGGCCCCGGGGCTCGCAGGAAGGCGAGTGTCTCGCCCAGGAGCGGGAGCCCCTCGGCTCCCGGTGGCAACGGCAGATGAGAGAGATCCTCCGCCACGGTGTCGGGCAGTGTCGTCAGCATGTCTCTTCCCCCTTTTTCTCATTCTCTCATAAGAGGATGACGCGGCCTGGAAGCGGGGAACGGTAGCCATCGTCCGCGGGGGGGCACCGAGGATGTCGGAAGCCGGGCACTCGGAGGGGAGGGGCATGCCCGGAGGCGGACAGCAGGGGGCCGTCCGGCGCTGGAGCCGATTGGAAGTAGCCACCCGCGTACCAACCCTTCGGCGTCCACATCCGCAGAGGAGGTCTCACCCCATGGCCCAACGACACACCGACAATGGCCGGGACGTCTCGGCGCGCCCCTCGCCGCCCAATGGCACCCACACCGAGGATCGGGAGCGCGAGCGCCGCGCCGCCGAGGCCCCGCCGGGCTCCCGCGAGCGCTCCGAGTCCGACGTCACCGGCTGGAGCCCCGAGCGCGACGAGCCACCCGAGGTGCGCCAGGGCCGCTTCCACCGCGCCGCCCAGCTGCGCCTGGCCCAGCCGCGCACCGAGGAGGGCGGGCCCCCGCCCGGGGACGACACGCGCTACGACCTGGGCTCGCGCCGCCGCCTCATCGGGAGGGATCGGCCCTACGAGCGCCCGGCGCAGGGCGACATCGGAGGGGGACACTACGGCCGGGATGATCGCTCGGTTGGCGACGCCGCCGGGCTGGGTCCGGGACCATTGATGGGCGATCAGGATCTGTACCACTCGTTGGAGGGGCACCAGCCGCCCCGCGAGTACCGCGAGTGGGATCGCAGCGGCACCGGCGCCGAGCGGAGCAGTCACGTCACGCAGACGCGCTCCCCGGGATATGGCGGGCAGGCCACGCGCGGTGTGCCTCCCGGGCGGCGCGAGGACCGGGCAGTGGAGGACCGTCCCACGGAGGGCCGTGAAGCCGGAGGCGAGGGGTATTCGTCACTGATGGGTGTGAGCCAGCCGGCGCCGTCTCGCGAGTCGCGTGTCACCACGCACGGGCCCACCGGGGCACCCACTCAGCAGCGCCAGGGCCGCTGGAAGCGCGAGCCGCTGATGGCTCGGGAGATCATGACGCGCGGGGTGAAGAGCGTGCACCTCGACAGCAGCCTGCGCGAGGTGGCGCGCGTCATGAAGGACGAGGACTGCGGCATCGTCCCCGTGGTGGACGAGCGCGGGCGGCTCAAGGGCGTGCTCACCGATCGCGACCTGGTCATCCGCACCCTCGCCGAGGGCCGCCCTCCCGACAACATGCGCGCCCGGGATGTGATGACGGATGACGTGGAGGCGGTCACGCCGGACGAGGACATCCACAGCATCATCGCCCTGATGGGCCGCCAGCAGGTGCGCCGCGTCCCCGTGGTGGAGCGCGATGACCGGCTGGTGGGCATCATCTCCATGGCCGACATCGCCACCCGCGCGGATTACGACGAGGAACTCCAGGAGGCGCTGGATCGCATCTCGGCACGGCGCTCGTTCTGGAGCCGGTTGTACTAGCGCGATTCCCCGTGGGACGGGGCGGTGGGAAACCTGGTGGGTCCAGGTACCCTCACCCCGTCCCTCTCCCGAAGGGAGAGGGGAGATGGTGCTACGTGATGGCCACGGTGACTCCCGTGGCGTCGCTCGTGGCCGTGAACTTCTTGAGCGGACCGATGGTGATGGCTCCGCTCGGATCCGGCCCCCGCGTCACGTCGCCCGTCTTCGTGAAGCGCGAGTTGTGGCACGCGCACCACAGGTCACTCGCCGACTCGTCGTAGCTGACCGGGCACTGCTGGTGCGTGCAGAGCGAGTCCACCGCCGTGTACGCGCCACCCTCGAGCGCGAAGACGAAGAGGAGCTTGCCGTACCCCTGCGGGACTCCCTGCACCCTGCCTCCCGCCGCCTGCAGCTCGGGGAAGCGCGAGAAGGGGAAGAAGATCTTCCCATTCTGCACCGAGGGGAACCCCTCCTCGCCCGCCGCGAAGTCGATCTTCAACAGCACCCCGTCGAAGCTCGCCTTGTAGCTGGTCAGCGGCGCCTTCGCGGGGGCCTGCGTCACCTTGCCGTCCGTCGAGAAGCGCGAGAGGTGGCACGGGCAGATGGCCTCACCGTCCTGGAAGCCCAGCGGGCACCCCGAGTGCGTACAGATGGCGGACACCACCTTGTACTCACCCGTACCCTTTTCAGCCGTGTGCATGACGAGCAGCGGCTGCTCGCCGGACACGCGCAGGGTGACGGCGCCTCCCTCCTTCGACAGGTCCGGGTAGCGCCTCACGTCCAGGATCACGGTGCCGTCCGCTTCCTTCTGAGCGTCCAGCACTGGCGCGGGGGCGATGTCCGGCGCGCACCCGGGCAGGCCCGCCGCCGCGGCACCCGCGCCCGCTCCCACCAACCCCCGGAGGAAACCACGACGACTCGTGCTCACTTCCCCTCCTCCTTGAGCTGGAACTTCGTCTCCATCGCCAGCGCGTCGTCCACCTTCACCATCAGCAGCGACGGGCGCTCCACCTTGTAGGAATCCAGGCTGATCTGGAACTTGCCCTCGGCGGACACGTCACTGGCCGTGTTGAACAGCACCTCCAGGGGCACCTCGATGGTCTGCTTCACACCGTGGAAGGTGAGCTGGCCCTTGAGCGTCACCGACTGCTTGGCGGGGAACGAGGTGGGCACCTTCACGCCCGAGGCCACGCCCTTGAACTCGACCGTGGGGTACTTCACGGCCTCGGTGACCTCCTTCATGTGCGAGTCCCGGTTGGAGTTGCCCGAGTCGAAGTCGGCCACGTTGGCGCGCACGGCCACCTGCAGGGTGCCATCCGGAAGGATGCGGGCCTTGCCCTCGGTGGGGCGCGCGGTGCCCACCACCTCGTGCATCTTGTGGTTGAGGCGGTAGGTCACGCTGCTGCCGTCCTTCTTCACCGAGTACGTACGCGCGGTGGCCGTCTCCTGTGCGAAAGCGGGAGCGGACAGCATCAGCGAGGACAGCAGGGCCAGGAACGAGTGTTTCATGGGGGATGTCTCCGGGTCTTATCGACTCGTCTTTCCGGGTGGAAATTCAGAACGTGAGCATCAACATGCCCGCGCCCACGGCGCCTAGCGTCGCATAGCCGATCACCTGATGCGCGGTGACCAGGTCCACCTGCGACAGCTTGCCTTCGTGTTGTGCGGTCACCAGACCGAGCACCACCTGGGAGAGCATTCCAGCGGTGGCCAGGGACATGAAGACCTTGTGCAGGGTGATGGTGTCCAGCCGGAGCTCCTTCTTGAAGGGCGTGGGAGACAGCAGGCCGAGCAGGCCCGTCCCGGCGAACAGCGCGCTGGAGCCGATCACCAGGCCCGTGTGCCACCCCTTGTACCGGCCGGTGTCACCGCCTCCACGGTAGCGGTCGTTGAGGTTGAGCTGCCCCACCACGATGGTGGCGGTCAGCGTCGCCGCCATGGCGATGCCCGCCCCCTGGTGGAGGGTGAGCATGGTGCGGCGCTGGGCGATCGCCCTCTCCAGCGCGGGATCCACCGCGCGCGGCGCCTCGGCCGAGGCCGAGGAGTCGAGCAGATCGAAGTCCATGTCGGACTCCTCCTGCTTCACCGGCGCATCAGCGGGCCGCGTCTCCGAGGGCTTCTCCGCCGGCTCCATCGGCGAGGGCGGACGGGCCTCGGGCCGCGCGGGCTCGGACTGCTTCGCCGCGGGCTGCATTGGCTCGGCCTCGGTGTCGGCCGGCGGCGGCGTGGAGGACTTCCTGGAAGACTTCTTGGACGCCTTCGACTTCGCCTTCGCGGCCTTGGAGGTCTTCGACGTCTTGGCTCTGGCGGTCTTCGCCGGGGCGGCGTGCGCGCTCGTAGCGGGAACGGAGAGGAGGGAGATCAACAGGGCGACGACGGCGGTGCGGAACATCAATTGCCCTCGGACAGGAAGAACACGGCCTGCCCAGTATGCGACAATCGGGTCCCGCTCGCATGTCGAGATATTACGGCCTGGAGCAGAAAGAGGGACCTCGCGTATCCGCGGGTCCCCCGTTCCTTTTCCCGTCCGGAGAGAAAGCTCGGGCCTCAGGCCGGCGCGGTGGCCGGAGCCTCCGAGCGCGGCGCGGTGCCCTGGGACAGCTCCAGCCCCAACACGCGCGGGTCGAAGTAGGCGTAGAAGCGAGAGATGCGGTCACCGTCCCACTCGATGATGGAGACGCCCTCGTAATCCACCGCCGCGCCGTTGTGCGCGGTGCCGCTGGACTCCCACTCGAGCGCCACGCGGTCCCCCGCTTCGATCATGTTCCGGAAGGTGGATTTCACCTGGCGTAACATTCCCTTGTACTCGCGCCAGAAGTCGCGCGCCCCCTCCTTCCCGTGGAAGGTCCGGTGGGAGGCCACGTTGCTCACCTGAGCGTCGTCACTGAAGAGCTCCAGCAGGGACTCCAGGTCGCCGCTCTCCTCCAGTCTGGCCAGTGCATCCACGAAACGCTGCGCTCGCTCCATCGCCATGGGGGTCCTCGCTCCATCCGCGTGAGGGTCCTGATGAGACGCAGGGTGCGCATGCATCCCAGTCCCTGCCTCGACTGTCGGCTGTCCGCCTGTAAGGCGTCCGTGCCTCACGCCAACGCGGCACGGGCCGGACTAAGCTGGGCCCTCGATGGAACGCGTCCGTGAAGCACCACCGGCCCTGGGGGAGGAGGGTCCTCGAGTCCAGTCCCTCGCGGAATGGGAGGTGGAGGCCGTGCCGCTGCTCGAACGGCTGGAGGCCCTGCGCCAACCGGGCATCACCCTCGAGGAGGTGGACACGTTCCTGAATGGACTCTCGGCGCCGCTCCCCCCGGGCGAGCCGCCGCGTGTGCGAGCGGACCTGATGCTCGATGTCCTGGAGGATGAGCGGCTGTGCGAGCTCACCGGTACGGACGGCCACCGGGTCGGCGTGGCGGCGCTGGAGGCGCTGCTGGAACTCGGCTACCCCTACGCGCTCGAGGTGACCCCCGAGATGCTGACCCGGGCCCGGGGGGCGCCCCGCCTCGCCATCCCCCGGCCCATGCTCTTCGGGCTGGGACTGGCCTTGCTCAACGTGCTGGGACAGGCGGTCATCCGGCTGTCGGATTCCCACCCCCACCTCATCGACTCCCACTCCCACCACCACCACCACCTGGACGAGGAGTTGATGGAGGGCGCCATCCTGGGAAGGTGGGAGGATCTGCCGCTCGTCGGACTGGTGCTGCTCGGAGCGCCCGTGTTCTCGGCCCTGGCCGAGTGGTACGCGCTCCGGCCGGTGAAGCACTTCTTCAACCTGGTGCAGTGGGGGGTGAGCGGGTTCTCTCTGCTCTTCGCGTTGCAGAGGTTCGACGAGGGCACCTGGCCCCAGGGCATGCCCTTCCTCTTCAGCGGCTTGCTGGCCCTGGGCACCGTGCTCTGCCTGACCCCACGCCACGACCGGGAGCCCTGAGACGTCCACGGATGCCCGCAAAGCAGAACGGGCACCCACCGAGGTGAGTGCCCGCTCCGTGCATCCAGTTCCTGCCGACGAGACTAGCCGCGGGTGTTCTGGATGATGGTCTTGCTCATGTCGTGCAGCGTCTGCAGCAGGTTGGACATCAGCTGGCTGATGCGCGCGGTGCGCTGGATGGCCGCCTGCATCGCCATCTCCTTCT
>NZ_JANKBZ010000044.1 GCF_024623785.1 Archangium lipolyticum | reverse complement strand
CGTCTCGGGGGTCCACCTCGGCCATGCTTCTGCTACACCACGTCTGCCGTCCCCTTGTCCAGCACCACTTCTCCGGTCACCTCCCCTCTGCCTCCTCATCAACCGAGCCTGGGCGGTGAACGGTTACTTCACCTCTAGCCCGTAGCCACTCCCGGAATTGGCCATACTCGACATCCTCTACACCCTGGTCGAGTTGGCACATGTGGTAGCCAACGATGAGTCCCTGAAAGCGATCCACATTGGGCTCACCAATATGCATGCTCAAGCGCCCGGCTTGCGCATCTCGGCGGACTCGCATCAGATAGTCGAGCAGCATGCTGCGGGCTTTGGAGGCTTTAGAGGCAGAGGTCATGGGATTTCTGGGGCGTTTGTTCAGGGATTCTTGACGATCTGCCAATCAACACCATCAGTTTCGTCGTAGTCATAGCCCTTTTCCAGACACATCCCTTGCGGTGCGTGCGCACTGGGGGCGGGGCGCTCCACGGGTAGGGACTCAAGCGTGGAGCGCATCAACTTGAAGTCAGGGATGTTGGCGCTGGCAACGGCCAGGCCCAGGGGAGCGCCCCGCCCATTGGTCAGCAGGCTCTTCTTGGTGCCCCTCTTGGCCCTATCCGTCGGGTTGGAGCCCGTCTTCTCCCCGCCCAGCGGGGCCTTGCCCATGGCCCCATCCATCGCCACCTAGGGAAACCTGAACGCCTACAAAACCAAGACGGCGCTATCCTCGCCCAAGGCGCGCAAGGACCTGGGTGACCCGCGCGGTCCTGGAGCCGTGGACGAGTAGAATTTCCACTCCCAACTCAAAAGGGTCGTCGAGCAGCATCCAGGCGAGTTTCTCGTCCACCTCCACCCTCAGCTCGGGATCTTCGTGTGCAGGTATCTGGATGCGATCGCGCTCCTCGATGGGCACAAAGACGACGAGATCCAGGGTCTGAATGGTGGAACGAATCCGGGCAAGCCACTCCTCCAGATCGAACGAATCTGATTCCTCGTGCGTCAGGAGGTATCCAAGAAAATCGAGGGGACAGCGATCAAACAGAACGTTTCGCGCGCCATCCTCGTCCTCGAGCAACTCCATCGAGCGACGGAGCTGTTCGAGGAAGTCTTCCAAGCACGGTGGAGAAGCGAACTCGTAACCTTCCTCTTCGAGTAGGAGGTACGGCTCGTCGACGACCCGATACTCCGCGAGTCGGTCCTCAAGCGATTCAATGAGCGTCGACTTTCCCACTCGGTGCGTGCCAGTCACTGCGATACGCATGCGTGTTCGTACCGCAAATCTTCAGGGGACACCAATCAAGGCGCGAGCGGCCTGGATCCGGCACCCTTCAGGTACGGGCAAGCGGTCACCTGACCCGGCACTGCCCGCGAGAGCGTGCCCGCTGGTACTGCTACCGCCCAGGGAGCCCTCCACGGGCCCGAGATGCGGCTGCAGTGTGCCGCTCCCCTCGTGTGCTCGTCCATCGCTGTCGGGGCGCGCTGGCAGAAGGCCTCGTTGCCGCCCGATCGTGGTGAACCGTATCGACCTCTACACCACGTTCCCGTGGGAGACCTTCTGCGCCAAGGTGGCGAAGCTCAAGGTCCAGCGCCACGAGCGCGGCCAGTTCGTCCGGCTGCCCCTCGCGACCTCGACCGAAAAAGAAAACCCCGGCTCGCCTGATGGCGCCCTGGGCTTTGCTACATCCAGTGGAGGCGGCGGGAATCGAAGCCGCTAAGGGCGGATCCGCCTCCACTCGGGACCAGAGGCACACCCCCCGTTTTCCCTCTGAAATGGGGCGCCCATCTGTCCGGGCGAGTCCAGGCGCGTCCGTTCGGCTTGGTCCTTTTTTGGTCCCCTTGCCCTCCGCGCCGGGCGAGAGTTGCGAGCCCTCAAAACCCGAATCCATCTTCTGCCTCTGATGACTTGGCCTGCTACCACCGAGCCCTGGTAGCTTCATCGGCCCAAGGTCCCCACTGTGCCACTATCGGGCTCTGGGTGGCTTCCAGCGGCCTGATTCACAGCTCGGATGAATCTGTCGTGGGCGCTCCTTCACAGCCCGGCGGGGGCTCCCCTTGGGCCCATCCCACGCGATAGGGTCTGCCCGCTCGCCTGCCCTCCGTCTTCCATGCCCCTCATCCTGATACTCCCCGTTTCTTGCGCGTCTAGGCGCTGCCCGCCCTCTGGCTCTTCGCCCTCCCGCTCTTTGGCCTGTGGTTCAGCGGCCACTCCACCGGCCGGTTCTACCGAGACATCCTCGCCATCATTGAGGATCAGATTTCCCCGGATGCCGAGCCGACGGGGAGCGGCGGCAGACGCTGGACTTCTTTCCGGCCATGACCCGGGCGGGAGTGAACTGAACCTAGAGGAGGTCGAGCGCGGCGTCCACTCTCGAACGGGGAGCACCCCTGTCTGCTGGGATGTACCTCGGAGGGAGAACCTCCGAGGCCAGGGGGTGATCTAGAATCATGAACCCTGGTTTAGTAGTGAAAATTGCCAGACCTTGAGTTTCGGATGACTGATCCAATTAAGCACCATTACGTCCCACAGTTCTACTTGCGCCACTTTGCCAACAACCGCGATCAAGTCAGGGTCGTTGAACGAACATCTCCGGGCAGAACATACATATGCCCAGTCAGAGACGTGGCGTCTGAGAGGTACTTTTACAAGCTTGAAACGGGGTCAGGAGCATCTCTTGAATTGGAGAAAACCCTAAGCGAGATCGAAAGCGCATCGCGAGCAGCGCTTGAGGGACTGATTGCACAACCGTTCCCTCCATCAGCAGAAACCCGCGAGATAATCGGGTTTTTCGTCGGACTTCAATGGCTACGCGGGCGGGATCAACGGGACACATACAACCACATGGCTGATCAATTTGCAAAACTCATTTTGATAAACCAGCCCAAAAAAGCTTTGCGGAAGCATTTTCGCGACGCAACTGGCCGTGATCCCACTGATGCGGAAATAGAACGACTGCTCAAGAAATTCTCTGCAACCGAAACGTACAAGGTGACTCCACATCAGAATAAATCAATCCAACAAATGCTAAGAATGACTCCAGGACTCGGTCGAATAGCCAGTGCCCGAGCGTGGCAAATACTTAAATTTTCCGAGCCATGTCTAATTACGTCAGATTCGCCAGTGGTTGCATGGACAAAGCCAGGACACCGGGACGACTCCTATTCCCGAGAAGGCTTCGGAACGTGCGACGAAATCCGATTCCCGCTAGATATGCGACATGCCCTCATCATGGCTGCAGAAGCACCTGCCGGAGAAATCGTTCGGGATGGCTCGCCGGAGCAGGCCAGGGCTTTCAATTATTCGATTGCCGCGAATAGCTACCGCCGCGTATTTCATCACCCTGACATGAGTCCGCTTGAAGGAATGTCCCTTCCTCCAACTGTTGAATCGCGACTCGAATTGGACGGCCCAATCACCAGAGTTGTTCCGGATGATGATTAGCCGGAAAACGTACGCATTCACGCGCTTGGAGATATTGCGTGCAGTGTGCTGCATGCAAATTCACCGATTCTAGCGACACCAGCGTCGGCATTCACGCTTGCGTGCTTTTTCTCACATAGCCACCGAAGGTGTCGGACGACTTGTAATGCGCGAGATGCCGGAGCGGATGCCCACCGATCTACCGGAGCTGAGGCGTCACTACTCACGCGCCCGGGCTTGCTCCACAGGCGGGAACGTGACGTTTCCGAGGGTAACAGTGCGGGGCCCCTGCGCTTCCCATAGCTTGAGGGTGCAGGGGCAGCCGAGTTGCCCCTGCTCCCTCTCGACGCCCAACACGACAAAGCCGAGGGCACCGGGAGCAATGGCCGACTCTTGCCACGCGGAAAACTCCACCTCCGCGCCCGTCGAGTCCTTCAACACAGCCCCCGCCACCGTCCAGGGCTCGGCTCCAGCGTTTGCGAGTTGCAGCCGTATCGCCACGCTTCCCAGGTGGCTGTAGCTTCGGGCGTCCTCTGTCCTGAGTGCGTTTGCCGGGTGCTGCTTCACGGTCTCCCAAATGCGTTTTGACTGAAACTCTCCTCCGCGCTCCATCCATGCGGCCCCCATGAGCCCGCCGGGCTCTTTGCGCTCGGCCAGAAGCCGAGCCTTGTCCTCCTGACACTGGCGCGCTTCGGCCCGTGCCTCGGCAGCCTCCCTCTTGAGCGCGCCCGCTGGGCGCGGCTCGCGGAACACCTCCACGCGCCGCGTCCCCCTTGCCGCATGGCCCACCAGCCAGAAGGTTGCACTGGCCGGGGCCGCGCCATCCGCGAAGCGCACCGTTACCCTGACTCTCTCCCCCGGCAGAAAATCTCCCTTGGGAATGACGTGGAGGCTCAGGCTCTCCTTACCTTGAGCCCAATCTGCGAGGCGGCCCTCTGGCTGAAACTCCACTGCCCCTACCGCAAGGCGAGAGTCAAAAACAAACGTTGTCGTCTCGTCCGGGCTCACGCACACCTCGGACGCCTGCGCCGTGGAGTCCGCCGCCAAGTCAATGCGGGACGTAGCAGCGCAGTGGGCAACGGAGGACAGCTCGACGGCCTGTGTGGTGCCAGCGATGAGGGCGAGCGCCAGGAGAGCGCCAGGAGACGGGGGCAGCACGTGGATTCAACCTCGACAAAGTAGGCGGGGCCCTGCTCGATAACTGGCGGGCCCCTGTTCAAATCAAAGGCTCGGCTGCGCCCAACCGCACACCGCGCCAATCCTGCCGGGCGGCACGTCTTAGAACGTGCCCTTTCCGTACACCTCAAAGCGGGTAAACATTTTCACGTTGCCCGGCCTGCTTTCATGCGCGGGGCAGGCCCCTAGCCCCGGAGGGCAGTCCGGGCCACCCGGCACAGTGGACGGTGCATCGAGGCCAATAACCAGACAAACAGGTTGGGTTTCCCCGCCTGGAATCTGCGCCCGGGTGAAGGTGCCGAAGACACGGTTTTCCCCTGGCTGCAATGTCCCGGAAAGCAAGGCCCCCCTAGGCAGCTTTCCGAGGTACGCTACCGAGACGGTAACGGGTCCCTCTCGCACAGGGGCCGTCTCTCCTGGCTCACCCTCATAACCTTGCAGCACGACGTTCCCACGTCCGAAGCGGAACCTGTCGTGTGTTTCCTGCCATCCGGCGGGGCACGCAATGGGCGCGGGCGTGGGGAGCACTTGGGCCGTGCTGCCCGTACAGCCGCCATCCAGCAGCGCACAGGCGGCGGCGGCAGCAGCGGCGGCGGCGTTCTTCAAGGGAGAGCCCATCTCCGCGCCTTGGGGCTGGAGCTTGGACGTTTCTTTTTTCGTCGTGTCTGGCTTGCGAAACATGGCGGTAGCCTTGAGCGCGGGGGTAGTGGCCTCAATGGGCGCCGCGCCTTTTGTAGCTTCCGGCGGGTTGCCGGGCCGCGCCACTTCGCGGACGCGCCCGGTTTCTCGCATCGCGTCCTCCCGAGGGGACGGCATGGGTAGGGGCTCGGCGTTGTTGGTCATCGTAGAGGGGGCGTTCCCTTCGGTGCTGGGGGCTGTCTTCCGAGCAAGGCCCACGGCGCATACCACGAGAGACACCGCCGCAATCCCCGCCACCAGCACCACAGGGGGCCGCCATAGCAAGCTCCCCACGATAGAGCCCATGGGCCATGCGGGCACCCGGGGCCGGGCAGGTGCCCCACGTTGGATGCGGGAGGGTCGAGCGAAAGGAGGAGCGGCAACCGGAGGGCCTACGGGCTCGAGAACTGCGGGAGCAACGGGCGCGGCAACGGCTGCCGGCTCGCGGGCGGCTGCAACCTGCTGCACCTCGGGCTTCACGTCCTGCTCTGCCGGGTTCACAGCGGCGGCAACCTCCTGCGCTGGCTTCCTTCCACGCCGGGGGCTCTCTCCTATCCACCGTCGAAGCCAGCGCAGCGAGTCGGATTCATCCACCCATGATGGGACTAGCCGGGCGCCGGATGCGTCAGGGTCAAACAACGGTACGTCCCAGCTTGCATCAAGCTCGGCATCAGCTAATGCCTTATTTAGCGCATCGCAGAATTCAACCACGCTTCCATAGCGGTCCTCGGGCCTCTTCTCCAACATCTTCTTACAAACGCCCGATAGAACCGCAGGCACGCGCGGATTGAGAACATGGGATGGAACAGGCCTCATGTGAAGGATGCGATCAATCAAACCTTCATCCAACCTGTCCCCGAAAGGGAGAATGTCCGTCAACAGCCAGTAAAAGCACACGCCCAGGGCCCATAGTTCATCACCCGTGCGGCACTCATAGCGCCCGATTCGCTGGAAAGCTTCCGGGGCTTGAAACTCCAATGTGCCGGGCAACGAGCCTTCATCGGTGGCGACTGGCGCTCCGACGTGCCAGCCGACACCGAAGTCGATCAAGACGGGCACCTCTGCCTTGCCCGCAATGACAATATTAGGTGGCTTCAAGTCGCGGTGAAAAACTCCCCGCTGGTGGACTTCCCCGAGAGTCAGCCCGATCTGAAAAATGAAGCGGGCAGCTTTTCGCGCTGATGGGTTGTGCTCGCTGGCGTGGTCCTCCAGCGTCAACCCATCCACGAAGTCCATGACGATATAGGGCGTTCCGATGATGGGCACGGGCCAGCGGTCGAAACCATGAAAGCGAACGACGCACGGGTGTTCCATCTCCGCGAGAATGGCAACCTCCCGGCGAGCCCTCGCGCTCAAAGCAACATCGTGCAGAAACTTCACGGCGAAGAAGCGCCCCGCGCGCTCGGCCTTGAAGACCAGGCCGAAGCTGCCTTCCCCCAACTTCTTCAAAAGGCGATAGTCCCCGACCACATCGCCCGGTTCGGGATGCCTGAACATTGAGACCAAGAGCGCGCTACCTCCGAAGTCGCGGAGCGTAGCAGAACCCGTGAGCCTCGGGGACTCCGGCAGACATTCCGGGGCTCAAGGCCAGCATTCCGGCTCACCTGCGGCGCCGGGATAAAGCATGGGCGAAGCGCGACAGGCGTGCCGGCGACCGAGAGCCCGCAGCGCCTAGCGACCCTAAGTCGCGTCGGGCACCGTCAGGACATCCATTGCCCGCAGCACGTCGCCCGCCACCTCTACCTTCTTCTCGGGCCACGTGCGCAGCAGGCCCACAACCTTCCGAGTCTCGGGCGACAGGTCCTTGTGTGTGGTGGGGACTTCCGAGCTGGACACGTCAAGCAGCGCATCCGTTGGGACGCCCAGCGCAACGGCAATCGCCCGAAGCACAGGAACGGAAGGCATCATCCCGCCGCGCTCTACGCGGCCATATACGGGCGGAGTGAGCCCGACTTGGCGCGCCACTTGGGCCTGAGTTAGCCCGAGCCCTTCCCGTGCGGCTCGTGCCACCTCGCCTATCGTCTTCTGTAGTAGGTCACTTTCCATGCGGGGCACGTTTAGCAGATTTCGACTTGCGTTGAGTGGGCCTGCGAGGGCCTCGTTTCGCGCTCTCTGTCCGCATGAGGTTTGCCACAATCCGGATGGCGTCAAGCTGGGGTTTGCTCAGCGTCCGCAACCGGCGCAACAACTTCCGGATCTCCGGCGAGTCTTCCTGTTTGGCCTGTCGTGATGCCGAACGCGCAGGCGGCTTCATCGTTTCAACCGCCAATAGGCTGCTAGCTGCAACCCCGAGAGCTTGGCAAATCTTCTTCAATGTCGGAACGCTGGGCATGATGACGCCTCGTTCCATACGCCCGTAAACCTCGGGGGCAAGTCCAAGACGTTCGGCCACGTCTTCCTGTGTCAACTTGGCCCGCTTACGCGCTTCCCTCGCAGCGGCGCCAATCCGCACAGACAATTTCGGCTCTGCCTCTACTTGGGCGGACATGGGCGCCTCACTCCGAAGGGTTGCCGTCCATCATGTCCGGACGCAGGGGCAAGACACCTCGCTCGATAAGCTCCATGGACGACGACGACCAGCGGCGCGACGCTTCCTGGAGTACCGCTTTCAATTCGGATGCTCTCTCGATGACGGTATAGGGTTCCGTCAAGTTGAGCAGAAAAAGGCGGAGTTGATTGCGCATCTCGGAGGCAGACTCGAAACGCTCTGCGGGGTTGGGATGTAGGGCCCGCGTGAGGATGGCTTGCAGACGTGTGGGCAATTCAGAAGCGGCACGTTCCACCTCTGCTGGGCCAAAGCGCAAAACGCGATTGGCTAGCACCTCAAGACTTATCCACGTCGGCCTCTCGGAAACGATATTGGGTGGAAAGCGTGAGGGAAGCTGGGGCGCGAGAGTTGCGAGGGGATCTAGTGGGTACTCGCCCGTGAGCATTTCGAGCAACACGAGCCCGAGAGAAAAAACGTCCGCCCTCCCGTCGATTTCCTTTGTAGGGAGGGGATCGGTAGATGGCTCGACAACGGAGCGCAGGAGTTTGTCTCTCGATGCGACTGCGGCGCGCAGGACTTCCGGGGCGATGTAAGCCGGATCGCCACGAAGGACACCGAGAGGAGTAGGCAGGCGGTGTCTTAGTTCCGAGTAGGCACTGCCAAAATTGGTGAGTTTGACACGACCGTTGAAACCCAGGCGAATTCTCAGCGGTCCCACGGCCCGGTGAATGATGTGAAGCTTCCGGCCTGTGTCGTCCTCGCGTCCGTGCGCGTAATCGAGCGCATCCGCCACGTCAGCCGCGACGGATACCGCAAAGGCAGACGACAATTTGCGCCCTGCGATCATCGCCGCATCCATGACGGTGAGTAGAAAGCAGCCGCGCATATGCTCACTGACGACGTAATCAACTCCCTCGCGCGTGGCCAACCCGTACACTTCGGCAATGTTGGGATGGCGCAGGAACATGGCGAGATTTACTTCCTCCCGTGCTCGCGCGTGTCTGTCGCGCTCGTGCGGCGCATCCAAAGGCTTGAGGAGAACTTGAGCGCGCGGGCCACCGCCGACAGTTTGCCGCCATACGACCAACAGCGTGTCATAATCCCTGTGCTTCACAAGGGTGCGGTAAAGCTCATAGCGAAAGCCTCCCGAGTCGAAAACGAGTCGGGCGTCGGGCTCTTGGATGTCGGGAGACCTGGGCATGGTGAAGATTCCTGCTTGAAGGCTTCCAATACCCCAAGGCGGATAGGGTGAATGGTCAACTCCGAATGTGCCCGCGTAGGTAACACAGCACCCCAGCGATGGGAAGGCCCACCCAACCAATTAAGTATGGATACTGAGTTACTTACCTAAAGCGGTTGGGTTGTAGAGGTGAGCAAATCGGGAAAAAGTCATGCCTTTGCACCCTTCTTCCGGTGGAGTCCGCCCTATGAGAGTCGCAACGTGGGGCGGACGTGTTCGATTGGCGCTCGCATGTCGAGAGCCCGTGTTGGTGCGGCGGTAATCACGGCAGCGCCTCGGGCATGGGGAGCAGGCACCAAAGCGCGGCAGCCGAAACTCGGGCCAGTGGAGGCCAGCAGGACGGCAACCGAGCCTCGGGCCGGTGGAATGAACCAGTAGCGCGGCAACGGCCACAGCCCGAGCCTCGGGCGTGGTGGAGAGCACCGGGGCGCAGCGTGAACCTTTGGGCGGCCTGCCTGGAGCTTCGCCACAGCGACGCGGTGGTGGCCCTCCTGGGGGGCCCTCCGTGGTGGCTCCGGTGGTGGCGTTGTGGTGGCCCTGGGTGGTGGCGCGTGGTGGCCCCGCTGGCCCTCTCTGTGGTGGCGTTGTGGTGGGCGCGGTGGTGGCGTGGTGGCCCGGGTGGTGGCCCGGCAGTGGGAAGCTTGTTGCGGCCTCACGCCCCCTGTCTGCCCGGCTGAACGGTGGCCAGTCATTGGCGGCCCTTTGCTGGCGACCTGGACACGTCCCACAGGTCTGTGTCACCTCTGCCCCCGTCGGTTTAGGTGGGTTGTTTGGGACGGGTGGCGGGTATGGCGGAGATCGACGTTTGTTCGGAGGGGAATCCCTCCACGGTTGGAGTGCGGGCGTGCGCCTGTGATTGCTGCGGATGCGCCTCTGTGGGTGCGCAAGGTGCTCCACGGGCCGGGGCTTCGCTACCGGCCCGCACTGACTCTGGCGGCGGCGAGCCCGACCTTCTGCGGGCCATCTGCGACGAGCTGCGGGGCCTGCGCGAGTCCATGCGCGAGATCGAGCACCGGATCAGCAGCACGGCTCCCGCTCAAGCGGCGCGGGCCATCTCCATTGAAGCCGCGCAGGCCATGCTCGGCTGCGGGCGCTCGCGCATCTTCGAGCTTTTGAGGAGTGGCGCGCTCCGTCGTGCCCCGAAGCTTGGAAAGGTGGCCATGATCTACCTGCCCAGCCTCGAAGCCCTCATGGACGGCATCGACCGCGAACCAGCGCCCAAGCTCAAGCGGCGCCCCGCCCAGCGCAACGCCGGTCGGGGGGAGAAGGATGAGATCCTCAAGCTAATTCGACGGGCCTGATATGTGCTCGCCGCATGGGCGGCAGTGCCGGATCTTCGGGGTGCCAAGCCGGGCATACAGGTAAGAGCCACACCGGGAGGCATCGCATGCTGCGTGGGGGACGTCGGGCACGCCACGCCGGGCAATCAGGCGCTCTTGTCATGTAGTAAGGTCGTTCTTGATTAAATAGCGAACTACGCGCTTTTTCTCTGTCGCGGATAGGTACATAGCAAAAGCATCATCACCGATATCATCTCCAATGCTGCCCGCAATTGTCGGTACGGTCCAGCCATGCGTTGCAATGTATTCTTCCTGTACGGCCTTGATAAACATCAATGCCGCCTGGAATTGTATCCCGATTTTTTCGTGCCAGACCGGAATGGCCTGCTTGATGAAATACGGATCTTTGATGCGCTTTCCACCAAACACGTAATTGATATGCTCTCTTAACTCCTGAGCTTTTTCGAGCGTCTTGACATACCTTGCTTTTAAAAGGCTCCGCTGTACGAGTTTTGATTTAAGTAAGCCCTGGAGCCGAGCATGCTTCATCTGCTTGAGCTGAGTGAGAGGCGTGGCGTAATCCACGCACAGCATTGCGACCCCCATGTGAAAAAGCGAATAATAAAATCCAATGGGGGGTAGAACGGCGCTTCCTGTTTTTTTGAACGAGCCAAATGCCGTTTCGCGGAAGACGACGGCGCTCAAAATGCGCTGAGCACATAGGGAGAATCGTTTTGTCCACTCATCGCTTGAACTGGGGTTGCTCGTTCGCAATGAGGCGATGAGGGGGGTTCTGTAACTTTGGCTTAATTTTAGTGTGGCTTGAGGCACAGTGTCTCCAGGGGAACTGGTGAAGAGTTTTAGCGAATAGAATCCTCAAGCTGATTCGACGAGCCTGATCTGCGCACGCCGCACGGGCAGCAGTGCCGGATCGTCGGGATGCTCCAGCTTGAGCGGAATCTTGATCATTGGGGGCACCTTCACGTTGTCGTAAAAGCGTTTCGTTGTGTTTGCCGAGTGGTGGCCGACCACGGCGGCAATCGCGGCCAGTGGGAGCCCTCCCGCCTTGGGCCTCACTTCCTGGCCGCACTCCGAAGCCCAGGTAACGAAGCTGTGCCGGTACTCCCCGAAATGAACCGGCTCGATTCCGAGGGTTTCACAGGCGCGAGCCACAACCCGGCGGATATGGCTATCAACCGGCGCGGCCCCTCGCGCCTGTAGCCGCTGCACAGCCGCTAGGGTTTGCCGGTCGATACTCTGCCGGTGAACGTTCCCGCTCTTGTGGATGAACGTCACCGTTGCGGCGATCTCGCCTTGGTCCTCGAACACGGCCACTTTGCCCTCACCCTTGGCCAGCCGCTCGATCTCCGTGCCGTGCATCCCTGTCTTGGCGTGGATACACAGCACGTCGCGCACACACTGCACGTCGGTCATGCGCCGCGTGGACTCCCGCTGGAAGTTGGTGAACTCCCATCCGCTGATGGCTCGATAGAGCCGCTCGGTGGTTTCGATGCTGTAACCCTTCTCCCGCACGGCCTTCTCGGGACGGGTCACGGGCACCTTGAGGGAGACGGTGGGGTCTTCGGCCAGGGAGAGGGCCCCTTGCTCTCTCAACCAAGAAGTAAACGACTTGAGCGCCGTGATGCGGTTCTTCCTGGCCGACTTGTGCCGGGCCAACTCCCGCAGAAGCTCCTGGAGGGTGACGGTGCGCAGGTCCCTGCCCGCGAGCGCTTCTGCCCACGTCGCCAGGTAGAAGCCGACGTTGCCCACGTAGCGCTCCGTGGTCTTCGCCTGCCTCATGGAATCGAGGAAGCGGCCCACTGTTTCAACGTTGACGTAGACGGCAGACTCCTGCTGCTGCTGCCGCGCTTCCCGCTTGGTACTGTAGCCCTCGGGGTCGCGCATGAAGAGGGCCAGCTCGGCTTCCGCCTCCGTCTCGCTGCGGGCATCCAGGTGGACCGTATAGGCCCGCCCCTGAACCATCTTCCGCAGCACGAACACCGGACGGCCATCCTTCCCGTTGAACGTCCGCCCCCCCTTCCACTTCCCCGTCCACACCCTGTTGTTTCCCACGTCGTGCGCTCCGTTTTGGTCCGAACTTGGACCCCAAGGAGCCCGATTTGGTCCCCAAAAGCAAACCGCGCCCCCTCGTCAGGTGGGGGCGCGGCTCTGAGCGGCGGGCAACTTCTATTGGAGGCGGCGGGAATCGAAACCGCCGCTCCGTCGTGCTTTGCGAGCCGGAACTCCAACACCGCGTCACGTCTTGTCCGCGACGAGCAGCGCCTCCACGTTGCCGGCCGGACCGGGCACCGTCGAGTCCATCACTCCGCGTACCGTCAGGCCCTGCTCCCGCACGAAGGCCGTCACGGAGTCGATCGCCTCCTGCCGGGCCGCCTGATCCTTCACAACCCCGCCCTTCCCCACCTTGTCGGGCCCTACCTCGAACTGGGGCTTCACCAGCGCCACCAGCAGGCCTCCCGGCTTCAGGAAGGGCAGCACCGCCGGCAGCACCTGCGTCAGCGAGATGAAGCTCACGTCGATGACCACCACGTCCACGGGCTCGGGCAGATCCTCCGCCGTGAGGTAGCGGGCGTTGACCCGCTCCCGCGAGCGGACGCGCGGGTCCGTGCGCAGCTTTTCGTGCAGTTGCCCGTAGCCCACGTCGATGGCGTGCACGTGCGTGGCCCCCTCCTGCAACAGGCAGTCGGTGAAGCCTCCCGTGCTGGCGCCGATGTCCGCCGCCACCTTGCCCCGCATGTCCAGGCCGAAGCGCTCGATCGCCGCCTTCAGCTTCAACCCTCCGCGAGACACGTAGGGCAGCACCTCGCCCTTGAGCCGCAGTTCGGCCTCCACCGGCACCAGCGCTCCAGGCTTGTCCACCCGCTGGTCCGCAACCACCACCTGCCCGGCGAGGATGAGCGCCTGGGCCTTGGTCCGGGACTCGGCCAGCCCTCTCTCCACCACCAGCACGTCGAGGCGTTCCTTGCGCGGCTTCACGGCGTCCCCTCCCCGAGCAGCCCCTGGGCGGCGCGCCGCAGGCCCGCGGCATCCAGGCCCAGCTCGGCCCTCTGCACGCGCGCGTCCCCATGGGGCACGAAGGTGTCCGGCATCCCCAGCAGCTTCACCCGGGCCATCACGCCTCGCGCGGCGAGCACCTCCAGCACCGCGCTGCCCAGCCCGCCGTGCGTCGTCCCCTCCTCCACCACCACCACGCGCCCGCACGCGGCGGCCTCCAGCACCGCCTGATCATCGAGAGGGGTGACGAAGCGCGCGTCCAGCACGCTCCAGCCCGGCTCCCCGGCGGCGGCCTCCAGCGCGGCCAGCCCCAGCGGCCCCAGCGTGATGAAGCACACCCGCGCCCGCTCGGCCCGCTTCAACCAGCGCGCCCCCTGTACCGGACCCGGGCCCGGGTGCAGTTCCTGCGGCAGCGACGGCAGGGTGCCCCGAGGAAAGCGCATCACCGAGGGCCCGGGCAGCCCCAGCGCCGTGGCGAGCATCACCGGCACATCCTCTCCCGCCACCGGCGCCATCAGGGTGAGTCCCGGGATGGGCCGCAGCGAGGCCACGTCATAGGTGCCCTGGTGCGTGGCGCCATCCGCGCCCACCAGCCCGGCCCGGTCCACCGCGAACAGCACGGGCAGGCCCGGCAGGCACACATCGTGGATGACCTGGTCGTACGCGCGCTGGAGGAACGTGGAGTAGATGGCGCACACCGGCCGCAGCCCCGAGGCGGCCAGGCCCGCGCAGAAGGTGACGGCGTGCTGCTCGGCGATGCCCACGTCGAAGACGCGCTCGGGGTAGCGCTGCTTCAGGCCCACCAGCGCCGAGCCCTCCAGCATGGCCGGCGTCACCGCCACCACGCGCGCGTCCCTCGCCATCACCTCTTCCAGCGCGGACGCGAAGGCCTCGCTGAAGGTGCGCTGGCCTCCTCGCGAGCGCACCAGCTTCCCATCCCGCCACTCGTACGGGCCCATGGCGTGGCCGCGTGTCTGCGCGTCCGCCTCGGCCGGCGGAAAACCCCTGCCCTTCTGCGTCAGCGCGTGCACCACCACCGGACGCGTGGAGGCACGGGCCTCGCGCAGCGTCCGGATGAGCGCCCCGAGGTCATGCCCGTCCACCGGCCCCAGGTACGTGAAGCCCAGCCCCTCGAAGAAGGCGCGGGCCTCGCGGGTGCGCAGCAGCGCGGGGATGGCCCCCACGTTGGCCGAGATGGACATCTGGTTGTCGTTGAGCACCACCACCAGCGGCAGGTGCGTGCCCCCCGTGTTGTTGAGCCCCTCGAAAGTGAGCCCACCCGTGAGCGCCCCGTCCCCCACCACCGCCACCACGTGCCCGGGCAGGCCCCGCAGCCGCCGGCCCTCGAGAATGCCCAGCCCCGCGGAAACGGCCGTGCTCGCATGGCCCGCGGCCACCGCGTCATGCGGACTCTCGCGCGGGTCCAGGAAGGGCGCGATGCCTCCGGCCTGCCGCAGGGTGCCAATACGCTCGCGTCGGCCCGTCAGCAGCTTGTGCGCGTAGGCCTGATGGCCCACGTCGAAGACGAGCGCGTCCTGGGACGAATGGAAGACACGGTGCAGGGCGACGATCAGCTCCACCGCGCCGAGAGAGGCCCCCAGGTGGCCGCCCACTCGGCCACACAGGGAGATGATGTCCTCACGCAGCTCCTCACACAGGTGAGGCAGGGCGGACTCGGGGAGCGCCCGGACGTCCCCAGGAGATTGGATACGCGGCAGAAGCCGCTCCGTCACGAGCGCCGCTCCACCGAGTAGCGCGCGAGCGCCGCCAGCGGGCCATCCCCCGGCTCCAGCGGCTGCACGGCGGCGATGGCCTGGGCCACCTTTTGCGCCGCGAGCTGCTTGGACTCCTCCAGGCCCAGCACCGCCGGGAAGGTGAAGCGTCCGGCGGCGGCATCCGCCCCCACCGGCTTGCCCAGCGACGAGGCATCCCCCGTCACGTCCAGGATGTCGTCGGCGATCTGGAAGGCGAGCCCCACCGCGTCCCCGTAGGTGTCCGCGCGATCCAACGCCTCCGCGTCCCCACCCGCGGCGAGCACGCCCATGCGGCACGCGGCGCGGATGAGCGCCCCCGTCTTCAGCCGGTGCATCCGGGTGAGGTAGTCGATGTGCGCTGGACGGTCCTCGGCGATGTCCAGCACCTGGCCACCCACCATGCCCGCCGAGCCCGCGGCCACGGCCAACTCGCGGCACAGCAGCCCGCGCACCGGCTCGGGGCCGCCGGCCACCAGGGCGAAGGCGTCCGTGAGGAGCGAGTCACCGGCCAGGATGGCCATGGCCTCACCGAAGACCTTGTGGTTGGTGGGCCGCCCGCGGCGCAGGTCGTCGTCGTCCATGGACGGCAGATCGTCGTGCACCAGCGAGTAGGTGTGGATGAACTCGAGCGAGCACGCGGAGTCCTCGACCACGCGCGAGACGGCGCTCTTCTTCAGCACGGCCTCCGCGAAGGCCAGGCACAGCACCGGCCGCAGCCGCTTGCCACCGGCCAGCAGCGAGTAACGCATGGACTCCAGCAGGCGCGGCGGCACGTGGACGCCCATCTCGTCGGAGCGGGCGAGCAGCAGCTTCTCCACCCGCTCCTGCTGGGTCTGCAGGTACGAATCCAGGTCGAAAGACGGCATGTCAGGGTACCTCGGGGGCGGGCGCTGGAATGAGCGCACGCAGCCGATTGATGAGCGCGTTGAGATCCAGGGGCTTCACGAAATAGTCCGCGGCGCCGGCCTCCAACCCGCGCCGCTTGTCTTCCAGCTCCCCGCGCCCGCTGATGAAGATGACGGGGATGTCCCGGAACTGCTCGTTCTTCTTCACCGCCTTGCACAGCTCGAAGCCGTCGATCCAGGACATGTTCACGTCCATGAGGATGACGTCCGGCCGCTTGAGTTGCAGGGAGGCGATGAGCCGCAACCCATTGGCCGCGGCGGTGACCTCGAAGCCCTCCGACTCCAGGGCGAGCGAGAGCAACTCCCGCGTATCGCGGTCATCGTCGACGATGGTGACCTTGGGCTTCGGCATGGGGGCCTAGAACGGCACGTCATCCTCGGGGGGTGGAGTGGAGCGTGACGCGCCCGAGCTCCCCCGCGAGGCTGGGGCTGGCGTGGGCGCGGAGGGCACCGCCGGCGGCTTCACTCCCGCCTGCAGGGGCACCACCACGTCCTCGCCCTCCTCGTTCAACAACTCCTCGATGCGCTTCTCCGCCGCGTTCAGGAGCTGCTCGCCGCGACGGACCAGCTTGATGCCCTCCTCGAACGACTTGAGCGAATCCTCGAGTGTCAGGGTGCCGCCCTCCAGGCGCGCCACCACGTCCTCGAGACGCTGCACCACGTCCCCGTACTGCTCGGGGACTTCCTCCGCCACCTTGCCCTTGCTGTCCTTCGCCACTTCCGGTCCACCTCGACGAGAAAAAGCCGCGGGACTCTAGAGGAGGCGCCCGCCCGGGTGCCAGAGGGACCTGCACCCGGACGTCAGCAATCCACCGGTCCCTTCACGGCGGTGACAGTCGCCTCGATTTCCTCGCAGCCCTGGAGTGACTTCGCCCCGTTGCTGGCGAATTTGATACCGAGCACCTCACCGGGCCGCACGTCGGAGATGGAGCGCACCACCCCCCCGTCCTGCTTCCGGAAGGTGACGGCGTAACCCCGGGACATGACCTTCAGCGGACTCATGGCATCCAGCCGCCCCTCCAACCGCTGGAAGTGTCGCTGGGCGGACGCCAGGGTGTCCTTCTCCAGGGCGACCAGCCGGGCCTGCTGATGGGCGAGCCGGGCGCGAAGCTCCGCCACCCGGGCGATGGGAGACACCCGCTCCAGCTCCAGCCGGTTCCGCGCGGCCCTCGCCCTCCGCTCCGCCACGTCCGCCCGCACCGCGTCCTTCAGCCGGGCGGAGAGCTGCACCAGCCGCGCCCGCTGCTCGGCCAGCCGGGCCTGGGGACGTTGGCGCTGCAGGTGCTCGGAGTGGCCCCGGAGCTGCTCGCGCCGCTCCCGCAGCATCTGGCGCAGCACCCGCGTCATCGCGTCCTCGGCGTCCGACAGGCGCAGCCGCTCCGTGGACAGCAGCCGCCGCGGATCCACCACCCGCCCGCGCAGCGAGCCCAGCCGCTCGCGCAGCTCCAGCACCTGACGCTCGGCCGCCCTGCGCAGGCGCACCTTCTGGGTGGCCAGGCCGTACTCCAGGTCGCTCAGCACCGGCGCCAGCCGCTCGGCCGCCGCGCTCGGGGTGGGCGCGCGCCAGTCCGCCACGAAGTCCGAGATGGAGAAGTCGATCTCGTGCCCGATGGCGGACACCACCGGCACGGGCGAGGCGAAGATGGCGCGCGCCACCCGCTCCTCGTTGAACGTCCAGAGGTCCTCCTTCGAGCCGCCACCGCGCGTCACGACGATGACGTCCACGTCCGTGCGGGCCAGGCGCTCGATGCCCCGGGCGACCTCCTCGGCGGAACCCTCGCCCTGCACGCGCGCGTCGCACAGCAGCACGGACAGCCGCGGGTGGCGCGAGTGCAGCACGCGCAGGAAGTCCTGCAGGGCCGCGCCGGTGCGGCTCGTCACCACGCCGATGCGCCGGGGCAGGAAGGGCAACGGGCGCGGAGGACGGACGCGGTTGTCGCCGATGAGCCCCTCGGCCGCGAGCCGCTCCTTGAGCTGCTCGAAGGCGAGCGCCAGCGCGCCCTCCCCCTCCGGCTCCAGCTTGTAGGCGATGAGGCTGTAGCGGCCGGCGGGCGCGTAGAGGTCCACGCTGCCCTCGGCCACCACGGCCAGCCCGTCGCGCAAGGCGAAGCGCAGCCGCGCCGCCTGCGAGGCCCACATCTTCACGTCGAGCGAGGCCTCCGCGTCCTTGAGCGTGAAGTACAGGTGGCCGCGGGCGTTGGGGCCCCGGAAGCCGGACACCTCGCCGCGCACCAGCACCCGGGGGAAGCGCGCTTCGATCGTCGCCTTGAGCTGCTGGGTGAGCTCGCCCACGGTGAGCACCGTGCGCGTGGGCGCCGAGCGCGTGGGCGCGCCGGGCAGCGACGGCAGCGCCTCGGACACGTCCTTCAACTCGGAGGGAGCCGGAGGCGCGGGAGGAGGCTCGGGCGGCGGCTTGGAGGCCGTGGCCGCCGTGGCCCGCTTCGGTGCCGGTGCCGGCGCACCCAACGCGCCGCCGAACAGGTCTCCCTGTCCGGCGGGGGGGCTTGGCGGGGCTTCTTGCGTCCCTCGCCGCTTCTTCATCGCTGGAGCTTCTCGATCCAGGTCTTGCACTTCTGGTGCGTCTCGTCGTCCGGCAGGGTCATGGACATGACCTCGCGGAACTTGGGCACGGCGTCCTCGGGATTGGTGTCCTTGAGGGCGTAGGCCTGCAGGTAGAGATCCTTCGCCTTCTGCCGCAGCTCGGTGACGATGTTGTTGGCACCGGCGTGGCTGGGGTCGGACTGGAGGGCGCGCTGGGCGTTCTCCATGGCGCGGCCCCACTGGCCAGCCGCCTTCGCCGCCGAGGCGCTCTTGAAGAAGATGTTGGCCGCGCGCGTGCCCGCGTTGCGCGACAGCTTGCTGCCACGGCCGTTGGTGATCTTCTTGTCCAGGTCCAACAGGCGCGCCAGGCCCTTCGCGTCCAGGTCCTCCAGCTTCTTGTAGAGGCCGTCGAAGTCCGTCATCTGGGAGATCAGCGTCTTGCACTGGGGGTGCTTGCCCGCGCAGGAGTTGGCCATGGCCACCGCGCCGCGCAGGTCACCATCGCGGAAGAGATCCACGGCCTGATCCCAGGGCTTGGGCGCCTCGGGGCCCTTGACCACCGGGGCGGGCCGGGTGGCGTTCTCGATGAAGAGATCCACCTGCTCGGCGATGACCTTGGCGTCGCGGTGCTCCGGGAAGGCCACGAGCACGTCGTCGGTGATGGCCTTGGCCTGCCGGGCCGCGTCCAGCTGCCGCTGCTCCAGCAGGGCCTGCGCCTCGCGCACGCGCTTGTCGGCCTTGTCCTGCATGGTCGTCTTGAGGGAGCGCAGCGCCTCGAAGAGCTGGGTGTCCTTGCTCACCTTGGCCAGGGCAGCCGAGGCCGCGGCGAGCTGGCCCTTGTCGAGCGCCGCCTTGGCCGTGGTGATCGCCTCCTGGTTGGGGATCTCCTTCTCCACGCGCGCCAGGTAGTCCTGCAGCTGCACGTACTCGGGCTCCACCTCCTGGAGCTCCAGCAGCTTGGCCTTGGCCCCCACCCAGTTGCCCTCGCGGATGAGGTTCTTGGCGTCCTGGAAGAGCGCGTCGAGCGCCGCGCGCCGCTCCTGGGCCTCGCGCGCCTGGAGGGCGGCGGCCTCGGCCTGGTTCTGCTGCTGCACCTTCATGACGACCAGCAGGCCCACCAGCATCACGAAGACGCCCGCGGTCAGGATGAGCAGGCGCTTCTTGCGCTGCTGTGCCGCCGGATCCGGAGCCGCCGCCGCGCGGCCTCCGCGCGGGACGCGATCAGGGCGGGGCGGCGGACGGCGCGGAACGGGCACGGCGCCCTCGTCCACGGTATCGGCGGCCTCGGGAGCCTGAGCGGGAGCGGAGGACCTCGAGCCGCCCCGGGCGGGCCTCGACGGGGGCGCCGACGGCATCGGCATCATCATCGTGGCGTTGGAGCTGTCGTTGAACGTCAGCTCCGTGTCGCCCAGCGTGAGGACGTCGCCGTGGGACAGCGGCATCTCGTCGGTGAGGGGCTCGCCGTTGAGGAGGGTGCCGTTGCCGGAGCCCAGGTCGCTCGCGGCCCAGCCACCGCCCACGCGGCGGATGAGCACGTGCTTGCGCGACACCGAGGTGTCCGGGATGCAGATGGGGTTGTCGTTGGCACGGCCGACGACGTACTCGCCATCCTCCAGCCCGAACTCCTCACCGGCGCAGGGGCCCGCGGAGCACGCCAGCTTCGTGCCCGTCACCGGCGCGGACGCGGAGCGGACGGCCGGAGAGGACGCGCTCGTGGACGACTTGCGCACCGAGGGACGCTGCGAGGTGGCGCCACCCGAGGGGGAGCCCGTCGTCGGACGACGGCGTGCGGGAGGGGAACCGTTGGACATGGGAAGTCACCACTTCATTTCGTGCGCGGGTACGGGCCTCACAGCCCGTACTCGTTGGCTTTTTCGAGCGCCAGATTGTGACAGCGATGCGCCCGTGTAGGGAAGCGCCTGTTGACTTCTTCCAGGACCTGGACGGCCCTCTTGGTGTCCTTGAACTGGATGTTGCGTTGGAAATCCAGCATCAGCTGCCCGCACTTCTGGTCCAGGTCCGCCGCCACCTGGCCCAGCATGAAACGGACGTCCTGGTAGAGGTCCGGCTTGTCGTCCAGGGCCTCGAGGGTGATCCACGCCGAGCGGTAGTTCTCCCAGGCGAGGAAGAGGTTCTCCGGGCCCACGTCCCTGCGCTCGTAGAAGCCACGCGCCCTGGACACGTAGTTGCGCGCCGTCTCCTGGAGCTCCTCGGGACGCAGGTCCGGCACGGGGATGATCTCCAGCCGCAGGTTCCACACCCGCCAGCTGTCCTTGCCCGGGGGATTGCGGACGTTGTCGAAGACGAGCTGGTTGCGCGCGTTGCGCTCGAGCATGGTCGGCGAGAGGATCTGCTGCACCTCGCGCTCCACGGTGTTGGTCGTGTCCGGAGGCACCCAGCCCACGTTCACCGTGTTGAGGGAGATGTTGACCTCTTCCTTGGAGATACCGCTGGCGTGGTAGCGCAGCACGCCCACCGCGCGCGTGGGCGAGACGAACTCGAAGTCGAAGGCCTTCATGTCCGGCTGGAGCCACGTCACGCCCTCGCCCAGACCGAACGAGTCCGTCAGCACCTGGAGGCCCAGCGACGTCGGCTCGGGCCCCTTGGGGCCCATCTCGAATTTGGGGCGGAAGACGACGACGAAGGCGGCCACCATGCCCACCACGAAGCAGGCCGCCACGGTGAGCAACGCGAACTTCCCGCCCCCCGGCAGCTCGGACCACCACAGCCGGAGCTGTCCACCGAGGGTGTCGCCCAGCTCGCGCTTGCGCCGGGCCTTCTCGGCGGCGGACAGACCCGCGCTCGCGGAGGGCGCGGGGGCGGCCTTGACGGGAGCGCGGGACGCGGGCCTGGCCAGCGCGGCCGGCATCTCGTCCATCGTCTCCGAACGAGTCCCCCCTCCCCCACCGTTCGCCGCGGCACCCGGGACGGGATACAGCACGGGAGGCACCGAGGGAGGGAACTCCGCTGTCTCGTCGACGACCGGAGACAGCCCCGACATCGGAGCCGCCATGCCGTCGTCCGTCTCCGTGCGCGGCAGCGGCTGGACGTTGCGCCGGATGGGCCGGGTGGCGTCCTCGTCCTCCACCGGCATGAAGGGCCGGGTGGCGTCCTCGTCGCTGACGACTTCCTGGAAGACGAACTCCACGGGGCCCAGGGAGATCCGGTCCCCGTTGCGCAGCTCCTGCTCACCGGAGAGCCGCTGGTCGTTGACCAGGGTGCCGTTGGAGCTGCCCAGGTCCTGCACGAAGAAGCGCCCCAGCCGGTCCGAGATGCGCACGTGCCGGCGGGACACACCGGCATCCTGCAGCACCACGTCGTTCTCCACGGTGCGGCCGATGTGCACTTCGGACTGCTCGAAGGTGATCTCCTTCCCCTGCTGCAGTCCCTTGGCGATGGTCAGCTGGAAGCCCAGGACCCTACCCCCCGACGTCCCCGAACATGAACTGGAACACGATGGGCCCGAAGAGCACCAGGAACACCGTGGGGAAGATGCACGCGATGAGCGGGAAGAGCATCTTCACCGGCGCCTCGCCCGCCAGCTTCTCCGCGCGCTGGGTGCGGTCGATGCGCAGCTGCGTGGACTGGATGCGCAGCACCTTGCCCAGGCTGGTGCCCATCTTGTCCGCCTGGATGAGCGCGGTGACGAACGTGGTGAGCGCCGGCAGATCCACCCGGGCGATCATCGCCTTGAGGGCCTCCTCGCGCGTCTTGCCCATCTTCAGCTGCTTGAGGACGATCTGCATCTCCTCGCGCAGCGGACCCGTCTTGCCCTTCTCCACCACCTTGGCCAGTGCCGCGGTGAAGTCCAGACCCGCCTCCACCGACAGCGTCAGCAGGTCCAGGTTGTAGGGCAGCGCCCGGGAGATGAGCAGGTGGCGCTTCTTCACCTGATCATTCACCCAGATGAGCGGGTAATACAGGCCGAAGAGCGCGAAGAGCAGCGACCAGGCCAGGTTCTGGCTCATGGCGTTGATCAGGATGAGACCCGCCAGGAGGCCCAGCAGGGCGCAGATCTCCTGCAGCGCCATGATGTCCTCGGGCTTGAAAGCCTGAGGCTCGCCGGCCTTGATGAGCTTGCGGCGCATCTTGGACTCGTAGCCCGGCCACATCAGCCGCCGGTTGAGCGCACCGAGCTTGCGCACGGTGACCGAGCCCATGCCCTTGACGCCACCGGCGGACTCGTCGCGCACTTCCTCCACGAAGCGCTCGAAGAAGTTCTGGTAGACGCCGAAGCCGAGGAAGCCCGCCGCCGCCGCGAACATCAGCGCCGAGCCTCCCATCAACGTATAGGTGAGGACCTCGCCCACGGCTGCTCCTTCAGATGTCGATGTTGACGATGCGCCGGATGATCAAAATGCCCAGCACTTCCATGATGGCGATGATCGTGACCAGCACGTAGCCGAACCAGTGGTCCATCATGGGCTCCATCAGGTCCGGACGCATGTAGTTGAGCACCATGCCGAGGATGGCCGGCATGGCGGCCACCACCCAGCCCTGCAGCTTGCCCTGGGCGGTGAGCGCGTCGATCTTTCCCTCGAGCCGGAAGCGCTCGCGGATGACGGTGGAGATGGTCTCGAACATCTCCGCCATGTTGCCGCCCAGCTGGCGCGCGATGTTGGTGGCCACCACGACCAGCTCCAGGTCGTCGCTGCCCACCCGGCGGCCCATGTTGATGAGGGCCTCCTCCAGCGGCACGCCCAGCTTCACTTCCTTCACGAACAGCCCGAACTCCTGGGCCAGCGGCGGCTGCGCCTCGCGCGCCACGTGCTCGATGGCCTGCGGGAACGTGAGACCCGCCTTGAACGCGTTGGCCATGGCCTGGAGCGCGTCCACCAACTGCACGTTGAACTTCTTGATGCGCCGCTTGCGGTAGTGCTTCACCAGGATGATCGGCAGGAAGAAGCCGAAGATCGTGGCCATCACGCAGAGGATGGGGTTGAAGATGATGTACGAGAGGATGCCCAACAAGCACATGCTGGCGATGTTGAGCACCAGCAGCTGTCGGGCATCGATGAAGAGGAACATGTCGCTCAAGTCGTTCATCGACTTGACGACGTACCGCTCCTGGTACTGCTCGTAGGCCTTCGCCAGGACGGTGAAGATCACCAGGCTGAAGAAGAAGACCGACCCGGTGACGAGGAGGAGGACGATTCCGGCCAGCATGGCGGGGACTTCCTTCAGCGACGGAGGGGGGACGACACGGTGGGGGGACGAAGACCGTGACTACGGGATGCTCGAGCCCACGGTGCTCTTCTCGGTGGTGTTGCCCTTGATGATCTGGATGATCTCGCGGCGCTTCTGCTCGAGCACGCGGGTGCGCTCACCCGACAGCAGCGTGCTGATGGTGGCGCGGCCACGCTCCTCGATCATGTCCACGTCCTCCTCGTTGCGCAGCGAGAGCGTCAGGTTGCCCAGCTCCGCGGCCAGCGTGAGGATCTCCGCCTCCTCGGGGATGACCATGAGCGTGATGTTGGTGTAGTCGCGCTGGGTCTCCGGGATGAGGTTGACGTTCGTGGTGCCGGTGATCTTGCCCGTGGCGAGGACGATCACGTTCTGCAGCAGCGTCACGGCCACGTTCTCGTCCGTCTGCGGATCGCGGAAGGTGCCGATCACGTCCACGTGATCGTTGGGGCGGATCCACCCGCCCACGGAGGTGGTGGGACGCGACTCGATGGTGATGGCGCGCACCTTCTTCTGCACCTTGGTGGACAGGCGCTCGGCGGCCTTGGTGGTCTCGAACTGGCTCCACAGCAGCGGATCACCGGCCTGCAGCGCCACCAGCACCTTCTGCCCCACCACGTAGGTGGCCGAGTCCGGCTTCACCACGGACGAGGTCACGAACTGCTCGGGCACCGAGCGCTGGTTGATCATCTCGATGGAGACGACCGTGCCCTCGGGGATGTCCTGGGAGGCCACGACCACGGGCACCAGGTTCCAGCCCCGGCGCACGTCCGCTTCCTTCTTCTTGATGGCCGACCACGCGATGATGCCGGCCAGCAGACCGAGCGCCAGCGCGATGACGAGCGGAGTCTTACCCTTCAACATGTCTCGAGGACCTCCAGAAAGCGGGGGACGCCAGGGGGGCGGGTACTCATGGGTGGGAGAGCTGCACTCAAGATGGGAGCCCGGGGGGCGTCAGCGGGGTGGGATGTTATCCACCTGTCATGCGGGGTGTCAAAGTCACCCTCACGGATTAAGCCGTTCTGACGGCTTGCCGTCCCGGATCCGAGCCCCGTCCGTCCCTCTGGGGAGACCCTTCTATCGTCGTCCACCTGACGGATGGAAGTCGTGGCACGAATGTCGCTAGATGGCGGCATTCATGGTTTCCACCCCCCCCCACCGAACCCGGGAATCCGGGCAGGCCGCGGTCGAATCCGCGCTGGTGCTGCCCCTGATGGTGTTCCTGGGCCTGGGCATCATCCAGCTGACGATGATGCAGCACGCCAAGCTGATGACCGAGTACGCGGCGTACTGCGCGGCGCGCACGGGGATCGTCTGGAACGGCAACAACGAGCGCATGCACGACGCGGCCATCCTGGCGCTGCTGCCCACCATGGGCCGCACGGATGACCTGCCGAAGCTGGCCAAGACGTGGGCGCTGGCACAGCTCTACGACGAGGCACTGCAGCTGCTGGCCTGGCCCAACAAGAACTCGGTGGTGCCGGCGTCGGTGAACGGCTCCAACCTCTTCGGCCAGGTGCGCGTGGATACGGTGAACCCGTCCTGGTACTCGCCGGTGCAGAGCGTGTGGAAGCTGCGCTCGGCCATCAACTGGCGGGAGATGGACTTCGACGGGCCGGACTCCTACCCGGAGGTGCCGGAGCTGGAGGCGAAGATCGCCAAGTTCTTCAACCTCCCGCTGCCGGACAACGACGAGGAGGTGTTCCGCAAGGCCACGGTGCTGAGCGTGCGGGTGCGCTACTGGTACGAGCTCCGGGTGCCCTTCGCCAACTGGATCATCTTCACCTCGTGGTGGGCGGCGAACGCGGGCGTGTCGCTGGGAGGAGCCATCTACAAGCCCTCGGTGAACTCCAGGGCGCTCCTCACCAACCGCCAGGGCGGGATGAAGGACGTGGCGATGGTGCCGGTGCGCGGGTTGGATCACCAGAAGGGCTACAACACGCTCTACACGGTGGAGATGTCCGTGCTGTGGGGGCTGGCCACCGGGAGCATCCCGCTCATCTCGAAGCTGGTGGGCAAGCGCTACTTCATCCCGCTGACGGCCACCTACAGCATGAGGATGCAGTCGAACTTCTATTACAAGTGGTTGATGCATCTGAACCCGGACTGGGGACTGTGACGCCATGATGACCCGCGCTCTCCGACGTAGCCTCGAGCGCCAGGAAGGCCAGGCGCTCGTTCTCGCCTGTGTGCTGATGCTCATCCTGAGCATCGCGCTCATCACCACGGTCAACATCGGGCACGGCGTGCACGAGCGGATCCGCCTGCAGAACACGGCGGACGCGGCGGCCTATTCCACGGCGGCCATGGAGGCGCGCGCGTTCAACTTCTACGCGTTCACCAACCGCACGCAGGTGTCCCACTACGTGTCGGCGATGCTGTGGCAGTCGCTGGACTCGTTCATCTTCTTCGTCCAGGCCTTCCTGACGGACGTCTTCGGGCTCATGCGCACCATCGGCCCGTGCTTCCCCAAGGACAGCCGCAGCGGGGTCTGGAAGCTCATCTGCGCCGTCCTCGACAAGCTGCCCTACATCGGCATCATCATGAAGGCGCTGGACACCATCTACACCATCCTCCGGGGGATGCTGCTCCTCATGAAGGGGGTGCTGGAACCCATCGACGAGATCATCGGTACGGTGGTGGTGCCAGGACACCGGACACTCAACTCGGTGATGGCCGGCGCGGCCACGGCGGTGATGATTTCCACGTCCTCGTACGTCTTCGGGACCTCCAACGCCATCATCAAGGAGAACGATCCCAACGTGGACTCGCTCATCCCGCAGACGGTGGCGGGACTCATCAACCAGTGCCTCTACAACCGCACGCACTACAAGGAGGCCAACGGCACGCCCCTCAGCCCCGTCAACCCGTTCGATCCGTTGGATCCGACGAAGCGTGACGAGACCGACAAGGTGGCCCGGGCCAAGCGGGTGATGGCGGGCATCACCAACGCCACGCGCTTCCCGTGCGATTCGAAGACCGGCATCTGCCCGGAGACGATGGTCACCGACCGCCGGCTGGGCAGTCTCATGCCCATCCCCAACTGGCTCAAGCCGCTGGAGTCCGTCCTCAACGACTTCCCCAAGTGGGGCCAGACGCGCTTCCTCACCTACCGGCTCGGCTTCGGCGGCATGGAGGCCACCAAGGGCGATGCCTCCAAGCGCCGCAACAAGATCCGCGAGGCCAATGACCTGCCCAACCTGCCCATGGGCATGCTCGGCCAGGGCGACGTGCTCGGCGCGGATGACCCGTACTACATCAAGCTGCCGGGACCGTCCCAGATCGACATCGGCATCGCCAACATCAACAACCCCTTCCGCTGCCCCAAGACGCCGGACTCGGACGACGGGCGGACCTGGCGCGACTGCTGGGGCGATCCGCGCGAGGAGAAGAACGACACGCTCAAGACCAGCATCTGGGCCATGAGCCGGACGGACCTGCGCGAGAACGGCATCCACTGGCGGGTGGTCTTCCCCGGGCAGGCCAGGACCCAGGATGACCGGAACGTGGGTCTCTACGAGTCCAGGCCCTGCCTCGCGAAGGTGCTCGGCAAGTGCGTCTTCGACGACATGTCCATCTTCGTGGCCAACGTCCGCATCGACCCGGACGACGACAACCACCCCTGGGAGGGTCTGGCTCCCTTCCCCCACTTCGAGCCGGGTGACTACGCGAAGGACTGCGTGGGAGGCGCTGGCGACGATGCCAGCACCACCGCCATGGCCGAGCGCAAGGACGACTTCAACCAGCCCTCCACCTGGGTGATGCTCAACAAGGACACCCAGCAGCTGCACAACAAGAAGCCCGACGCCACCGGCGCCACGTACAGCGGGCCGGGCCGGCTCAACTCCAGCGGGAAGCTCAAGTTCTCCTTCGGCCAGTCACCCACGACGCTGGAGCTGGACAACGACCGGAAGAAGATCTCCGTCGCCGGGTGGGATCTGGTGACGGGGATGAACGTCATCTCGCGCGGCCAGACGTACTACCACCGGCCCGGCAACTGGACCGAGCAGCCCAACTTCTTCAACCCCTACTGGCGGCCCCGTCTGGCGGCCGTGTGGCAGGGCAAGGATCAGCTGCCGCTGGTCAACAAGCTGGCGGACGCGCTGCCCAACGCCATCAAGGACTCGCCGGCGAAGATCATCACCCACTGAGGCCCGCCATGCTCCGCCCCCACGCACATCGCAAGCCGTCCCAGCGTGGCGCCGCCATCGTCGAGTTCGCGCTCGTGGTGCCGCTGCTCGTCTCCATCCTGATGTTCAGCATCTTCCTGAGCGAGATCATCCGGGCCAAGCTCAAGCTGCAGGAGGCCAGCCGGTACGTCGCCTGGGAGATGACGAGCTACGCCCTGAGCGACTACGGCAACGCGGACCACGAGAAGGCCTTCGACGTCGCCATGATGGCCTCGGTGAAGGAGGCCTCCGAGCGCTACCAGGACCTCGACTCCATCGAGCCCGAGGGTAGGTTCGGCACCATGGTGCGCGCCGCTCCGGCGCAGGTGACCATCAAGAACCAGACCGTGGCGGGGATCGACCTGACCCGCGTCTTCGAGGGCTCGGGCGGACAGGGCGCCGAGGCGGCCTCCGCGGTGGGCAAGACGCTCAACTACTTCCTCGAGCACTTCCGCTTCAACACCAAGGGACAGGTGGAGGTGGAGATCCGCAGCAGGCTCACCAGCATCGGGCTGCCCAGGAACTACCTGCAGCAGGAGGACAAGGGCTTCTTCACCGTGGACAACTGGGGCGGCAGGGACCTGGGCAACATGCAGGTGAAGAACCGCTTCACGCTCATCGCGAACGGCTGGCAGCTGCCCGACGGCGGCGATGCCCTGGTGAAGTCCAAGCGGGCCGGTGTGCACGGCGGTGGCTCCGACCATGGCCTCTACCTGCAGGTGGACCGGATGAAGTTCCTGGGTGTCGGCAACTACCTGGACCAGGTGGGCCTGGGGCAGCTCAGCGAGGTGGCCAACTTCGTCCTCCCCGACTTCCTCGGCCCCTTCGTGGTGGCTCACAACTACAAGCCCGGCGAGAGCGCCCGCGACTGCAACAAGAGCAAGCACGGCGCCCCCCTGGGGCTCAACAACCTGAACAGCTATCCCGGCCTGGACGACCCGGAGCAGCGCTGCTTCGATACCGCTCCCTTCCGCGACACCCAGGCGTACGACAGCTCGCTCTACCGGAAGGTCTTCATGGCCCGTGGCGAGAACTTCATGGGCTGCAAGAACATGCAGGCCGACATGCCCAACACGCCCAAGGGCGATCCCAGCATGAACCAGGACAAGAACCAGCAGAAGGTCACGTGCGAGTAAGCCTCCTCCTCACCCTGCTCCTGCTGTGGGCCGCTCCATCGCGAGCGGAGCAGGAGCTCGCAGTCTACCCCGGCACCGTGCACACGCGGATCGGCAATGATCTGCTCATCGGCGGCCAGTACCACCGCATGGCCTACTTCACCACGACGGACCCGATGGTGAAGGTGGCCAGGTACTTCACCGACCTCTGGCGGAAGCAGGGCTACCCCGTCGTCGCCAGCGGCGACTTCAAGCAGGAAGGGGTGGTCTCGGCCTTCTACACGCGCGAGGGACTCCAGCGCGCGGTGGTGCTGCGCACCCATATGGGCAAGACGGTGGGCTTCACCGTGCTGAAGGACCTGTGGCTGTACGAGAAGCCCCCCGACGCCGGGAAGGGCCCCTTCATCCAGGTGGAGGGCGCGCTCTTCAGCGCCGACGTCGGCACGCGCGATGAGGCCGGAGGCTCGCGGCACCGCACGCAGGTGGTGGAGCGCGGCCTGGACACCGTGCGCCAGGAGCTCGCCTCCAAGTTCACCGCCGCCGGCTACAAGCCGGTGCGCGAGTCCGGCGGCACGCTGGATCGTCAGCGCACCCTCGTCCTCGAGTACGCACGCGGGGCCGAGCAGACGCTCACCACCCTGGTGGAGCTGGAGCCCTCGCGGGTGGCCATCTCCCAGACGTGGGTGGGGACGGATCGGCCCGACGGCATGCCCAACGCGGATGCCGTGCGCCAGGCACGCGAGGAGGCCATCCGCGCGGGCCTCCTGAAGGAGAAGAAGCCATGAGCGCGCTCGTGTACGCCTTGTCGCTGGCGCTGCTGGGCGCCGTGCCGGCGGAGGTGTCGCGCGAGGGGCGGCTGCTCTTCGAGGCCGCCCCCGAGCGGATGGATGCGCGCGTGGGCGAGTGGGTGACGTACCAGATGAATGGCGGCCCCACCGAGGGCTTCATGCGTCTGGCCGTCGTCGCCGAGCAGAAGGATGTCCAGGGCCGCGACGCGGTGTGGGTGGAGCTGGAGTTCGGTGAGCACGCGGAGCTGAAGGCCCCCCTGGCCCAGTTCCTCATGCTGGTGGCCCGCGACACCGGGCTGCGCCGGGAAGGCATCTCCCGCCTGTTTGCCACCCAGGGCTTCGAGAAGCTGCAGGAGGTGGACACGGGCGCCATGCCGTTCTTCGTCGGCACACCCGAGAAGGACACGTCCCAGCCTCCCCTCCCCCCTCCCACGGCGCAGCTGCCCGCTGGCCAGGGCACGAGCGTGAACCGGGGCAAGCCCGCCCGCGTCATGACGCTCGCGGGCACCGTGACGGCCGAGCCCCTGGAGGTCCGCCACCGCCAGCTCGTCCTCAAGCGCTATTGGCTCAGCCGCGAGATTCCCATCCTGCGTCTGGCGAAGATCGAGCTGCCTCCCGTCCGGTACACGATGGAGGTGCGCGACTACGGCGTGGACGCCAAACCGCGCATGGTGCCTCCCGCCCCGAGTGACAAGAAGATCACTTTGGAGCCGGCCAGCAACCTGCCGCCCCACTTCCAACCCCTGCCCCAGTCTGGTACCGCTTCGGGTCCGCAGGAGAACCGCCCATGAAGACCCCCTCTCGCCCCACCTCGCTCCGCCGCCGTCATCCTCGTGGACAGGCGATGGTCGAGTACTCCTTCCTCAACTGGATCCTCTTGTTCGGGCTCATCGTCTTGATGAGCGTCGACCTGGGCAACGGGAAGGAGGAGATGAACGTCATCGACGTCTTCCTGCGCGCGTACCAGATTTATTACGACTCGTTCTACTTCGTGCTGAACCTGCCGTTCCCGTGAAGCCGTCTTCCTCTTCCGTGCGGCAGGATTCTTCCCTGCCTCTCCGGCTCGTCCACGCGATCGTCTTCGCGGGCTTCACGGCCATCTGCTTCGTGTCGGGCTGGCCCGAGGCTCAGCACCTGCTCCACTCGCAGCTCCAGCCCTTCCACGCCGGCCCTCCCCCTCGCCCGGTGTTGTTGCTGGCCGTACTCGCCTCCCTCGTGGGCATGACCGCCGTGCTCGTGCAGTTCCTGCGCGGGCGCAGCGCGCGGGTGTTCTGGTCCCTGCTCATCCTCGGTGGTCTGGCGCTCGCCAGCTGGAGCAACCGAGAGGGCGTGGTGGTCGCCGGGCGCACCGCCGACTCCGCCAACCTGAAGATCCTCCGCGTCGCGAGAGATCTCCATGGCCGCTCCGTGAGCGAGTTGCAGAGCCATGGCTCCGCTCCCGAGGACCTCGTCTCCTGGGAGTCGGCCCTCCAGCAGGTGACCCTCGGCCAGACCACTCCGGTTCGTACCCGCTCGTTCGCGCCCCTGCACTTCCGGATACAGAAGATCGACTCGCCGGATGCCCTGCCCTCGAATGTGCCTCCCGGCACCCTGCTGCTCCACGTCATGGAGGGCGGCGTCGCCTATGAGCTCCACCCCGTGGGGATTTCCCCCTCCGGCGAGCCCTGGCTCCTGCGCGATCCCAAGGGCGAGGACATCGTCTTCCGCGGGGCCTTCAACCCGGACCTGCCCATGGGTCCCGAGAGCGGTGCGCACCCGACTCCTTGACCCGGCGGAGGTGACACGAACGAGGGAACCTGGGGACGGATACCCTCACCCCGACCCTCTCCCAGAGGGAGAGGGAGGGTTGTTTTTGTTCCCCTACTTCGTCTCGGGGGCGGCGCTCTTGGACTCGCTGCCGGCCTCGTCCGCGGGCGACAGGAGCTCGCCCTCCAGCCGGCTCTGCGCGAGCCGGGCCGCCCGCGAGCCGGGTGCCTCCCTGATCAGCCGTCTGCAGATGTCGATGGCGCTCTGACGCCGGCCCAGCTCGAACTCCGCCTCACAGAGTCGGGAGAGCGCATCCACCAACTGCGCCCCTTGGGCTCCGGCGGTCAGCGCCGCACGCAGGAAGGCAACCTCCTGCTCCTTGTCCCCGGAACGCGAGGCCACATCGGCCTGCCTCAAGAGCTCCGCCGGCGAAGGTGCCCTCTTCGCGGCGCTGGCCTTCTCGCGCGGGCTCTCGGCCTCCTCCGCCTTCCGGGCTTCCATGCCCTCCGCCCGGACCACGGCCCCAGCCGCAATGGAAGGCTGTTCCATCGGGGGGGGCGGCGGGGGCGGCGACATGGCGGCTGGTGCCTGGGCTCGCCCGGGGGCCTGCCGCTGCGCGTAGTCATCGGCCGAGGCGACGCTCTCCACCGACGTCGGACGCGCGGTGGAGCCGCCGATCTTCAACGCATTGCCCGATGGCTCGTACCGCACGGCCTGCTGAGACCCGCCAGGAATGGGGCCATCTATTATCGCAGGGGCCGCCTCCACCTGCTCTTGTGCCTGCGCACCATCCCAGTCCGGAGTGGGCTCAGCACGCGGAGCGGTCGACGGCGAGGGCAGGCTCTTGCTCACGGCCACTTCGCGCTTGGCCCTCGATGTCCCCTTCGTCGAGTACCCCCCGAAGCTCCCCAGGCCCTTGTCGTCCCCTCTCGCGACCTTCTTCTCCGGCAGACCACCCGGGCTGCCCGCCCCCGCGTTGGACCAGTCCGCCCGCCCGCGCATCTCCTCGTCGAACTGCGCGTGGAGCTGCTCGGCCCTGGGAGAGACCGGCGCGGCGGGCGCTGGCGGGGGGACCGGGGGGCTCGTCTCGTCCTTGTTCTCGCCGGAGATCCGCTCCTGCGCGATCGCCTTCTGGCTCGGCACCGGGCTCAGTTCCACCTCCCGGTTCACCTGGAAGACCACCACCCCGAAGACACTCACGGCCGCCATGCCCAGCGCGGGCGCCAGCAGGCGGCGCCACCAGCGAGGCGCCGGCTCGGGCCCCGCCGCGGACCGGCGCGCGGCCTGCTGCGCGTACGCCATCAGCGATTCCAACCCCGCGTCCGGCGCGGACTCCAACGGCAGCCGGGACATGGTGGTGCGGACCCCTCGAATGCCGTGGAGTGCCTCCGAGCAGCGCGCACAGCCCTGCACGTGCTGCTCCATCTGCTGGGCCTCCGTGGGCGGAAGCTCGTCATAGGCGAAGTCCAACAGCCGATCCTCGTGTGCATGGCTGCCCTGGGGCTTCATCCCGCCACCGTCCTTCCGTCCTCGGCCAGGTCGCCGTCCACTCCGAGCTCGGCCAGCCTCCGGCGCAGCCCCTCGAGGGCATAGCGCATGCGGCTCTTCACCGTGTTCTCGGACACTCCTGTCACCTCGGCGATCTCCTTGAACGGGATGCCGCTGTACTCGCGCAACACGAAGACCTCGCGCTGCTCTTCCGGGAGACTGGCCAGCGCGCGCTCCAGCAGCGGCCGCACGCGGGCGTTGTAGGCGCCACGCTCCGGGCTCATCCCCTCGTCCGGAAGGGCCTCACCCAGGGACCGGCCCTCGTCGCCCTCGGCACCCGTCGTGGGCGCCTCCAGCGAGGCCGCCTGCCGGTAGCTCTCTTTGCGCGCGCTGTCCACGCAGAGGTTCCTCGCAATCGTGTAGAGCCAGGTGGTGAACTTCGCCTTCGCCTCGTACTCCGAAGCGCTGCGCACCACCTTCAGCCACGTCTCCTGCAGCACGTCTTCCGCCCGGGCACGGTGGCTGGTGAAACGGAGGATGAAGTTGAACACCGGTGTCCGGTGCCTGCGCACCAGCACCTCGAACGCACGCGCATCCCCCGCCCGGAAGGCGAGCATCAGCCGTTCGTCTGAGGTCTCCAGTCCCAACACTCCCCCAATTCAGGGCCTCGTGCCTTGTCCTCAACCCCTCTCGCCCGCTTCAAACGGGCGTGGGGCGAATCGGGTCTACCCGTTTTTTGGCCCTCTGTAAGTGGCGAGAATGACAGGGCGCGCGGCCACTGTCATCCCGACAGCTCGCCTGCTCGCACGGTCTACAGGAGGGTTCCCTCCCTCGGGCACGCTCGGAACACCCACATCCTGGGCCGATGGGCCACACGTCAGGTCCTCCCGCGCCCACCGTCAAGCGGGGCCACCATGAACGCCCAGCACGAACCCATCACCGTGGCCAACGCTTCACGCCTCCAGCGCGTGAGGCAGCTCGGCCCCGCCATGCCCCAGAGCTGTGGACAGAATCTTGCCTTCGCCCACCGGGGGACCGTGCTGGTGTCCCAGGAGAGCACAAGGTTCGGGAGGCTCCGCTGGTGGAACCTGCACAGCGGCTCCGACCTGGCCACGTGCTCGCCCGACATCCCATTCAAGGACTCCTTCGCCGTGCTGCCCGGGAGAGAGCTCGTGGTGGCCGTGGGACTGCCCACCCATGAGATCCCCTCGCCCTGGCGAGACCAGCTCGTGGCTCTGTCCACGCGGGACGGTGCGCTCCAGCACCAGACGCGCTTTTATTACGCCCTCCAGACCCTGTGCGCCTCCGAGGATGGCTCCCTGCTGGCGATGATGGTGGACGAAGGACGAGGGCTGCTGTGGGACGTGGAGCGCTGGCGTCCCCTGCGCGAAATGGAGGCGACATCCAGGGTCTTTTCCTCTTATGGCTGTGCCCTCTCGCCCGACAACCGTTTCCTGGCGGCGGCACAGAGCCAGAGTGTCCCCGACGAAGGTCCCAGTGGCATCCAGCTCTGGGATGCCACCACGGGGGCCCTTCTGTTCCTGCTTCCCGTACGAGATCCCCTTGTCTGGGACGTGGCATTCCACCCCACGGAGCCTCTGCTCGCCGTGGGGACGAACGGGAATGACATCCTCGTGGTGGACCTCGAGACGCGGCGCATCGTGCGAACGATCGACAGTCCCCGAGCCTGGCGCCTGAGCTTCAGCCCCGACGGCTCGCTGCTGGCAGTGGGGGGAGACGGTTGCGGCTTTCACGTGCACCGCTTCGACACCGGCGCCCGGCTCTTCGGTGCCAACGACGACAACGACACGCAGACGAGCGAGGCGGTCTTCTCGCCCGACGGCACCTGCGTGGCCTGGGGCCAGGGCGACCACACCGTGGGCCTGTGGGCCGTGGCGGACTGAAGCCACACGGCCCACGGACAGGTCTACTCGTTCCTCGGCCCCCGGAAGGTAGCGAGGAGCACGGGGAGCGCGACCACCGCGACCAGGCCGGCCTGCCACAGCAGCGCCGCCGGCAGCGGCCGCTGCACGTGGATGAACAACGAACGGCCGAGCGCTACACCCAGCAACACCCCGGTGAGGGTGCGCACGGCGTTGGAACCACTGGCCGGACGGAAGCGGCCCACCGCCCAGTCCACGAGCGCCGGCAGCGTGAGCCCGAGCACCACCGGCACGTCCCAGTGCCACACCAGGGGCGCCCGTGCCTTGAAGAGGCCCACCATCACGGCCAGCAGCACCGGGTACGTCCCCAGACAGCGCGCGCACACCCGCACCCCGCCGAGCAGGTACGTGCGGTTGTACTCCTCCGCGTGGTGATGACTGAGCCAGAACACCCTACCCTCCCGAGACCGGTGGAGCGCCCGCTTCCGGCCCGCCCGGGGTAACCCGCCGCGCGTCTTCCTCCACCAGGAAGCACGCGGACGTGTGCCCGTTGTCCAACGTGTAGAGCGGCGGCGTCTCGCGCCGGCACCGCTCCATCGCGTACGGGCAGCGAGGGTGGAAGGTGCATCCGGGCGGCGGCGCGAGCGGCGACGGCACGTCCCCCTGGAGGATGATGCGCGTCCGCTTGCGCTCCGGGTCCGGCACCGGCACCGCCGACAACAGCGCCTGGGTGTACGGGTGCCTCGGCCTCCGGTAGAGGTCCGCCGCGTCCGCCAGCTCCACGATGCGGCCCAGGTACATCACCGCCACGCGGGTGGACACGTACTCGACGATCTTCAGGTCGTGCGCGATGAAGACGTAGGTGAGCCCCAGCTCTCGCTGCAGGTCCACCAGCAGGTTGACGATCTGCGCCTGGATGGAGACGTCCAGCGCGCTGATGGGCTCGTCGGCGACGACCAGGTCCGGCCTCAGCGCGATCGCCCGGGCGATGCCGATGCGCTGGCGCTGGCCGCCCGAGAACTCGTGCGGATAGCGGTCCAGCGCGTCCCGCGGCAGGCCCATGAGATCCAACAGCTCGGCCACCTTCGCCTCGCGCTCACGGCCACGCTCCAGCCCGTGGATGGCGAAGGGCTCGCCCAGAATCTCCCGCACCGACATGCGCGGGTTGAGCGAGGCGTACGGATCCTGGAAGACGAGCTGCATCCGCCGCCGCAGGGGGCGCAGCTCGCGCTGGGAGAGGCCCGTCAGCTCACGCCCCTCGAAACGGATGGAGCCCTCGGTGGGCTCCACGAGCCGCAGCAGCGTGCGCCCCAGGGTGCTCTTGCCGCAGCCGCTCTCACCCACCAGACCGAGCGTCTCGCCGCGCCGCACGTCGAAGCCCACCCCGTCCACCGCCTTCACCGTGCCTCGCACGCGCCCCAGCAGCCCCCCACGCACCGGGAAGTGCGTCTTCAGATCTCTCACTCGCAGCAGGGGCTCGGTCATGGCACGGGCACCGGGTTGTGGCACGCGGCCTCCTGGCCATCGCGCTTGGGCTCCAGGGCCGGCTCCACCTTCGCGCAAATGTCCAAAGCGCGCTCACAGCGGTCGCGGAAACGGCAGCCCCCGGGCAACCGGCGGAGGCTCGGCACCATGCCGGGAATCGTCTTCAATCGCCGGCGCTCCCCCGCCTCTCCCGCCTCGTGGAGCGCCGGAATGGAGCGCAGCAGCCCCGCCGTGTACGGGTGCGCCGGCTGGCGGAACAGCGCCTTCACCGGCGCCCGCTCCACCACGCGGCCCGCGTACATCACCACCACCGCGTCACAGCTCTCGGCCACCACGCCCAGGTCATGCGTGATCAGCATCACCGCCATGTGGCGCTCGGCCTGCAGCCGCTTCAGCAACTCGAGGATCTGCGCCTGGATGGTGACGTCCAGCGCCGTGGTGGGCTCGTCCGCGATGAGCAGCTCCGGGCCGCACGCGAGCGCCATGGCGATCATCACCCGCTGCCTCATGCCTCCCGAGAGCTGGTGCGGATAGCCGTCCACGCGCTGCTCGGGGGCGGGAATGCCCACCTGCCGCAGCATCTCCACCGCGTGCTCACGCGCGGCGGCTCGCGACAGGCCCTGGTGCAGCCGCACGCCCTCGGCGATCTGCTCGCCCACCGTGTAGACGGGGTTGAGCGAGGTCATCGGCTCCTGGAAGACCATGGAGAGGTGGCGCCCCCGGACGCGGCGCATCTTCCCCTCGGGGAGCGCGAGCAGGTCCTCTCCCTGGAAGAGGATCCGCCCGCCCACCACCCGGCCGGGCGGCTCCGGCACCAGCCGCATCACCGAGAGCGCGGTGAGACTCTTGCCACAACCGCTCTCCCCCACCACCCCCAGCGTGCCTCCGGGCGGGATGGAGAAGGACACGTCGTCCACGGCCAGCACCGGGCCCTCCTCCAGGGAGAGCTGGGTCTTCAGGCCACGCACGTCGAGGAGGGGCTCGGACATAAGGCTCACGGCCGGGCCAGAACACCCGGCCCGGGGCATCACTTCCGGGACAGCTCCTCCAGGAACTCCTCCTCGTGGATGACACGCTTGCGGATGAGCAGGCGGATGAGGCTGGCCACCATGCGCGCGGGCTTCACCTTCTCCGTATGCAGCGTCGCCTCGTCCCCATCCGCGATCCGCTCGATCTCCTCGAGCACCTTCAGGTCCTCTTCGGAGATGTCGGAGAGATCCGGAGGCGGAGGCGGCTGCGGCAGACCCTGGGCGGCACCGCCAAAGACGACCACCGGCACCCCCTTGGCGGGTGTGGCGGGCGTGGGAATCAACACGGGCGGGGCCGACAGCATGGGCGGGGCGGGCCGGCCCTTGGGCTCGGACTCGGGCTCGCCGAGCAGCTCATCGAGGACATCCTCGCTCTCCTGCGGCGGAGGAGGCGGCGGGCTCGCGGAGGCCTTCGGCTTCACCGGGGCCCGAGGCGTGATGAGGGTGATTTCATCGTCCTCCTCATCGAACGGTGGCGGTGCCGGGGGCTTTGGCTTCAAGACGGACCTCGGGGTGATGAGCGTGATGTCGTCGTCTTCCGTGAGCGGAGGGAGGGGTGGTGCCGGCGGCAGCTCCCAGTCGAGCATGGCCGCCGCCGACTGCGACGCGGCCCTCGGGGCGTGACCCTGCCAGCCCCCCGCCACCATGGGGGTGCTGTTCTCCAGCTCCAACTCCTCACCGGACTCCTCGCCCAGCGCGAGGGGCTCCACCACCTGGCCCCGCACGAGATCCAACGCGCGATCGAGGTCGTCCTCGGCGGCCACGTACACCCGGATGGGCTTGTTGAGCTGGAAGCTCAGCTCGTCCACGATGGACAGGTCCGAGGGATCATCCACCGCCACGTGCAGCCGCTCGCTCCGCCCTTCCCGCTCGATCCGGAACGGGACGATGCGGTGCTCGGCCTGGAAGTCGAGCGAGACGATCGAGCGCACGTGCTCGGCAATCTCCGGAAGCTCCACGAAGGGCAGACTGAACTGGTGCGCCAGCGCCCTGGCCACCGCCGCGGGAGAGGCGAAGCCCAGGGTGATGATGACCGAGCCCAGCCGCCGGCCGTGACCATGGGTCCGCTGCTGGCCGAGCGCCTTGCGGACCTGCTCCTGACTGACAGCTCCGGACTCGATGAGGAGCTCGCCGATCTTCTTGCGCATACGAATCCGGGGATGGACGGCCTACCGCTTGACCTTCGCCAGGTACTCGTCGCGAGTGAAGACGCCCTTCTCGATGAGCAGCTCCACCATGGCCTTGAGGGCCGCCACCTCCTTGCGCTGCACCTCCTCCACGCTGCGCAGGAGATCCACCGGGCTGCCGCCGCCGCGTACCGACGGCGTCTCGCGCGACGGGTTGAGCGGCATGGGAGCCGGGGTGGGCGCTGGAGCCGCCGCGGGAGCACTCCCGCCCGGGGCGTCCATGTGCTTGACGACCGTGCGGCCCTGCGCGTCCACCACCTTGAAGTTGGTGTCCGCGTCCGCCAGCTCGCCCTGGTCCTCGTAGAAGCGCGCCATGGCCCGCGCGATGGCCGTGCGCCCGGCCACGTTGGGCACGATGCGGCACTTGGTGATGGCGCGCAGCTCGTCCAGCTGCCGCACGTTGAGCGGGTCCGAGATCGCCACCACCAGCGTCTTGCCGTCGTCGCGCATCTGCAGCGGCAGCACCGAGAAGTCCCGCGCCGTCTGCACCGGGACCCGGTTGAGCACGTGCGGAGCGATCTCCTTCACCGCATCCAGGTTCACCGCGGGGATGGCGAGCTGCTTGGACAGAGCCCGGACCAGGATGTCCTCGGACACGAGGTTCATCCGGACCAGGATCTCTCCCAGCTTTCCGCCCCATTTCGCCTGCTCCGCCAACGCGGCCTTGAGCTGGCTCTCCTGGAGCACGTTCGCCTTGATCAGCAGTTCACCGAGCTTGATCTGTGCCATGTCGCTGTCGCGGGGAGTCCCAACGGACCCGCCGGTCCAGTCACTCTACCTGAGATTCAAACGGTTGCTGAATTCTTGAAGCCGCCCGCTCAAGAGCCGGGCGAGGCGGGCGGCAGGGAGACGGGGGGCAGCGACTGGCCCTCCTCGTCCACCTCCACCACACGCACCCCCTCGGGGGCGGAGAGGTCGAACAGCGTGAGGTCCGGAGACTCGTTGAGGGTGATGTCGGTGTAGCGCAGGCCCAGGGACGTGTCCGCCGTGGAGGCCAGGAGCTTCACCTCGTGGGGCAGGACGAATTCCCCGTGCTCCTTGAAGTGGTCGTACTCGAGGTCATAGGCCCGGGTCCCCCGCACCTCGCTGCGCACCACCCGGAGGTTCCCGGGTTGGATCCGGAGCACCTGGGACACCGCCCCCTGCTGGAGCGTGAGGACGTAGACCCGCTCCTTCTCGTCCAGCGAGAGTGTCATCCGCTCGGCGGGGATGAAGGGCACCTGGCCGAGCATCACGGAGACGAGCTCCTCGCTCGGCAGGGCCACGGGCAGGAAGCGCGACAGGTTCCGAGGGGTCGCCGGCCCCTGGTAGAAGGTGTTCTCCTGGGCCTGGAAGAGGCCGAACCGTTGCCCGTCCGTCACCAGGACGGCGACGGGCCGGTTGAAGAAATCGAACATCTCCACGCGCAGCAGGCCCGGCCGCATGGCGGCCAGGTACGCGGAGACACTCCCCGTCCCCTGGGGGGACTCCACCCGGAGCTTCCCGTCCCCCTGGAGGGAGACCACCCGCCCCTGGGCCGAGCGGGTGAGCTGGAAGAGCTCCTGAGCGTCCGTGATCTGCCCCCGGGGGCCGAAATCGATGCGCTTGGGACAGCCTGAACAGATGAGGGCCAGGAAGATTGCTGCGGCTGCGCGGTTCATGGCTTAAGTCTCGCGCCAGGCCGACCCTCCTGGCCACCATTGCATGAGCCTCTCCGACATCCTCCACTACCTGCGCATCGGCGGCTTCACACTCGCCTCCCTCCTCCTCGCCTCCGTGGTCGCACTGGTCGTGGCCATCGAGCGGTTGATCGCCCTCTGGGGGGTGAGCGAGCGCTCCCGGGCGCTCGGGGAGGTCGTCAACAAGCACCTGCTGCGCGGAGATGTCGCCGCCGCCCGCACGGCCGCCGAGCGCTCGGACGCCGCCGTGGCGGACATCTTCATCGCCGGCCTGGACCGCTTCGAGCGCACCCGGGGCTCCTGTGATGGGGTGGACTCGGCCGTGGAGCGCGAGCGCGCCCAGGTGGGCCTGAGGCTGCGCCGCAGCCTGTGGATCCTCGCCACCATCGGCTCGCTGACCCCGTTCGTGGGCCTCTTCGGCACCGTGGCCGGCATCATGCGGTCCTTCAAGGACCTGGGCCTGGACGTTCAGGCTGGCGGCACCGGCGGCACCGCCGCGGTGATGACGGGCATCTCCGAGGCCCTCGTGGCCACCGCGGTGGGTATCCTCGTCGCCGTGCAGGCCATGGCCTTCTACAACTACTTCCAGGCGCGGCTGTCCCGCGTCCTCGTGGAGCTACGGCTGCTCGGTGACGAGTTCGTCGAGCTGCTCCGCGAGCGTCCCGTGACCGCGCCGTCCGTCCCCTCCTCCACCGCCGCTGCTCCGGCCCCGGTGGAAGCGCGTTCCCTGCCGGAAGCCTGAGGTCCTCTCACATGGCGATGGGCAAGGTTCCCGGTGATTCCGAGGGCGAGGACGTCGGCTTCGCGGAGATCAACATCACCCCGCTCACCGACGTCATGCTCGTGCTCCTCATCATCTTCATGGTGACGAGCTCGGTCATCGTGCAGCAGTCACCCAGCGGTGGTGCCCAGCAGGGTCTCAAGGTGAACCTGCCCAAGGGCGGCAGCACGGACGTCACCGCGCGCGCCACGGATCTGTCCGTGGCCGTTCTCTCGGATGGGCGCTTCGTCCTCTCCGGCAACGTGGTCAACGAGGACGAGCTCAAGCGCGCCTTCGCCGAGGCCCAGAAGAAGAACCCGGACACCATCGTCATCGTCCAGGCCGACGAGGGCGTCCCCCACGGCACCGTGGTGCAGGTGATGGAGCTGGCCAAGAGCGTCGGGCTCGGGCAGCTCGCCATCGGCGTTCGCGAGGCGCAGTAGGCCGCGCCACGCCGCACGGCGGGAAACTCCAGGGCCTAGACCCTCACCCCGGCCCTCTCCCAGAGGGAGAGGGTGCTCGCGCGGCACCCTCTCACCCCCGTCCTTCTCTTCTTAGATGGCGCCGAACGCGGCGTTGGAGATCTCCACCGACGAGGTGTCCTCCGTGGCCATCATCCGCGCCGCCTGCTCCACGTTGGGCAGCACGTTGCGCGCGTACCACAGCGCGCTCCACTTCTTGCCTTCGTAGAACGCCTTCTCGTCGCCCGTCGCCTTCTCGCCCACGCGCTCGGCGAGCAGCGCCGCGTCCAGCAGCAGCCAGCCCACCGCCAGCTCCGACATCATGTTCAGGAAGCGGTTGGCCGACAGCGGGATGAGCGTCATCTTCGCCGGATCCTGCGACCAGCCCAGCACCGCCATGGCGCTCGACATCACGCCTTCCTGCGCCGCCGCCAGCTGCCGCACCGCCTCACCGTACACCTTGTGCTCGCGGTTGCCCTCGATGAACGCGCCCACGTCCGCCATGAACTGCTGGAAGTTCGCGCCGCCCGCCTGCCCCATCTTCCGGCCCACCAGATCCATCGCCTGGATGTGGTTGGTTCCCTCGTAGATGGAGAAGATCTTCGAGTCGCGCGTGTACTGCTCCACCGGGTAGTCCTGGCAGTAGCCCGCGCCGCCGTACACCTGGATGGCCTGCGCGCACAGCCGGAACGCCTGGTCCGAAGCGTACGACTTCACCAGCGGCGTGAGCAGCTCCACCTGTCCGCGGTGGTACGCCGCCTTGTCGTCATCCTTGCCCGCCAGCTGGTGCGCCTTGTCCGTGTGCATGGCCAGCTTGACGACCAGCGCGCGGATGCCCTCCACGTGCGCCTTCATCTCCAGCAGCATGCGGCGCACGTCCGGGTGCTCGATGATCGCCACGCGCGGCGCCGACGGATCCTTCCACTTGCTCGCGTGCGCGCCCTGCTTGCGGTCCTTCGCGTACTCCAGCGCGTTGAAGTACGCCGCGCTCGCCAGCGCCAGGCCCTGGATGCCCACCGCGATGCGCGCGCCGTTCATCATCTTGAACATCTGGCTCATGCCGACGTTCTCGATTCCACCCACCAGCTCACCCACACAGCCGTCGTTCTCGCCGAAGTTCAGCACACACGTGGCCGACGCCTTGATGCCCATCTTGTGCTCGATGGAGCCCACGGTCACGTCGTTGCTCTCCGCCAGCGAGCCGTCCGGCTTCACGCGGATCTTCGGCACGATGAAGAGCGACAGGCCCTTGGTGCCCGGCGCCGCGCCCTCGATGCGCGCCAGCACCAGGTGGATGACGTTCTCCGCCAGGTCGTGGTCACCGCCCGAGATGAAGATCTTCGTGCCGCGGATGCTGTAGGTGCCGTCCGCGTTCTTGCGCGCGCTCGTCTTCGCCGCGCCCACGTCCGAGCCCGCGTGCGGCTCGGTCAGGCACATGGTGCCACCCCAGGTGCCGTTGAGCATGCGCTCCACGAAGAGCTTCTTCTGCTCCGACGTGCCGCACTCGGCCAACAGCTCCGCCGCGCCGAAGGCCAGGCCCGGGTACATGTTGAAGGCCGAGTTGGCTCCGGACAGAATCTCCTCGATGAGTACGTACAGCATCATCGGGCTGCCCTGCCCGCCGTGCTCCGGGCTCACGCCCACCAACTTGAAGCCCTGCTCGTAGAGTTGCTTCCACGCCTCCTTGAAGCCCTTGGGCGTGATGACCTTGCCGTCCTCCAGCCGACAGCCCTCGCGATCACCCGAGGCGTTGAGGGGCCCGAGGACCTCCTTGGCGAACCGGTAGGTCTCCTGGATGACGGCGCGCGCCTCGTCCGGTCCCCAGGCGTCGAAGGGGGCCTGTCCGGCGACCTGGCCGAAGCCGAACTGCTCGAACAGCGTGAAGAAGATTTCCCGAAGGTCGGTCTTGTAGGTGTTGATGCCGGCGGACATTGCCACTCCCCGTACGTTGGGGGGCTCACGGCCGCACAATCGACGGTCCGCGGCCCCACTTGGGACACGGAAAGGTTACGTCGATTGATTTTAGAGTCAACCGCGAATGACGCCTCGCGTTGGGTGGCGAGGTCTTCCTCGCCACCAGAAGGGGCACATGAGCGGTAGTGGACCTACTTCTTGGCCTTCTTCGCGGCGACGGAGGCCGGAGAGGCGGGAGCCGTGGCCGTCTTGGCGGCCGGCTTCTGGGTGGGGGCCTTCTTGGAGCCCGACGTGGCGGCCGAGCGCTCGTCGTCCTCTTCCCCGCCCGGGGCCGCCGCGGCGTTGAGGAGGCTCTCACGCGGCACGTCCACGACGATGGGGGACTGGCCGGAGCGCTGCCGGTTCTCGTCCTCCAACGAGTAGAAGAGCTGGATGGTGGAGTTGCCCTTCATCACCAGCTCACCGCGCTGGTTCTCCGCCCACAGTTCCACCTCGACGAAGTAGCGGCCACCCTCGCCGTGACGGTCGCTCACGCGGCCCTTGCAGACGATGGTGTCACCCGGCCACACCATCTTGATGAAGCGCACGTGGTAGCGCCGCAGCTGGCCGCCGCGGGCCCAGTCGCTGACGAGCTGGCCCAACATGCCCATGACGAGCATGCCCGGGGCATACACGGAGGGCATGCCCACGCTCTTGGCGTACACCTCGTCCACGTGGACGGGGTTGAAGTCGCCCGAGGCACCGGCGTAGCGGGACAGCTGCACGCGGTCGATGGGAGCCTTGGCCAGCGCCGGCAACTCGTCACCGACGCGGAGTCCTTCGAAGTAGAGCTTGCGCGCGGGCATCACGGATTCTCCTTGGCGGCACGGACGATGAGCGTCCGGCGGGCGCGGAAGACGAGGTTGCCCTCCTCGTCCCGGCCCTCGTCCTCGATGACGGCGACATCCATCTTTCCGGCCGGGCCGGTGCGCTCGAGCACGTCCGCCACCCGGGTGGCGACGAAGATGCGATCGCCCGCGAAGATGGGCCGCTCGTACTCGAAGGACTGCTCGGCGTGCAGCAGGCTCTTGATGCCCACACCCAGCAGCTCGCGCAGATCCGCCGCCGAGCTGAAGGAGGCGGGGAACGTGGGCGGCGCCACCACGGTGGGGTAGCCCGAGGCCCGTGCGTACTCCTCGTCGTAATAGATGGGGTTGTAGTCGCCGAGGGACTCGGCGAAGCGCCGGATGGCGCCCTTCTCCACCTCGTTCAGGAACGGCGGGGAGGCCCGTCCGATGGCGTTCTTGTCCAGCATGTCCCTCTCCCTTCAACGACCGGCCGGAAGCTCGAGCACGGTCAGAAGCCCGGCCTCGGCGGCCGTCACGCGCGGGGCTGCGTTCACCAGCGTGTTGGCGGTGGCCCGGTCACCGGGCACGCCCCCGCGAATCTCCAGCACCAGTTTGGAGTCCGCATCAATCTCGATGCGATCTCCCGGATTGTCAGCCCCCACCGCGATGGTGAGCTCCAACCGCACCCGTTCCTGCCCCTCCTCCAGGCCCACCGCGGACTGGAAGATGCCGGCCACCCGGCCCTTCTTCACCGGGAAGGCGCCCCCGGTGATGTCCTCCTCGGCGAAGACGGGGACGATCTCCTCCTCGAAGTCGTCGCAGTCCATGCCGAGCCCCAGCGCGCACAGGGCCGCGCTCTCCACCAGGCCCACGTGGCCGAGCTGATCCTTGTCCACCAGGGCGAAGAACTCGTCCTCGGACAGGCCCGCGCCCACCTTGCGCTGCAGCGCTTCACGTCGCGTGCGCGCGTCCACCACGCGAGACACCGTGGCATGGCGCACCGGGCCGCATGCCTGGCCCGCGGTGGCCACCAGCCTGTCCATCGCGAATCCCGGATTGACGCCGGTGCCCAGCACCGCCACTCCGGCCTTCTGCGCCGCGCGCTCCAGCTTCTGCGCCAGCTCGGGGTACTTGAGGAAGGGGAAGGCCAGCTCCTCGCAGGTGGAGACCACCGGCAGGCCGAGCTTGAGCGCCTCGAGCAGCTGATCCATCACCTGCTCGAGCCGCGAGCCCGTGGCATGCAGCAGCACGACGCCCTTGCGCCGCCCCACCGCCGCCTCCAGCGACTCGGCCACCTTCCCGGTCAGCCCGGGCACCCCGAGCACCTCGGACAGGGGCCGTCCCACCAGTTGCGGGCTGGCGTCGATCGCGCCGATCAACTCCACCTCGGATGAAAGTTGGGCCGCCCTGGCGATCTCCTGCCCGATGACTCCCAACCCCATGACCACCACCGGGACCGGCCCTGCGGAGGCTCTAGGCATCGGAGAACTCTCCTAAAATCAAGGAGTTACACCACATTGCAGCAATGTGGCGCACCATAGACCACCCCCAGCCGGACAGGCAAGCGGCTCGTGAGACAGGTCGTCCCTCCGATTTCAGAAAGAACAGAGGTTTCGAGGGGTTGTGAAGCAAGCAAGAAGCGGAGCCCACACCTGGCGGGTGTGACCTTTGGGTGCGAAGCCGTGTATAACAGCCCGGTTCTTCAACGTCCGTCCTGTAAGGGCTGGGAGGCTTGGTTCATGGACCGCATCCTCGTGGTGGATGACGATCCCCTCATTCTCGCCGCGCTTTCGCGGATTCTCCAGTCGGAGGGTTACGAGGTCATCACCCATACGGATCCGGCCCAGGCCGCCAAGGAAGAAGGTTTCCAGGTGGTGCTGACGGACTTCATGATGCCGTTGCTCAACGGCGTGGAGCTGCTGCGAACGCTGCGCGAGAAGAATCCTCGCGCGGTCCGCTTGATGCTCACCGCCGCCGCGGATTTCCGCACGGCATCCGAAGCCGTCAACCGGGGTGAGGTGTTCCGCCTGCTGGGCAAGCCCTGGTCGCTCAGTGAGCTGACCAGTGCCGTGCGGCAGGCCTTCGAACACTGCCGTCTGGTGGAGGCGAATGAGAGGTTGACGCGTGAGGTGGCGGAAAAGAACGCGGAGTTGACCGCGATCAACCGCGACCTGGAACGCATGGTGGTGGAGCGCACCAACGGCCTGCTCGATGGCCTCATCAGCGCGCTCGACTACCGCGACACCGAGACGCAGTGGCACTCGCGCCGGGTGTCGCTGTACTCGAGGCGTATCGGTGAGGAGATCGCCCTGAGCGGGGAGCAGCTCGAGGTGGTGGAGCAGGGAGCGCTGCTGCACGACATCGGGAAGATCGGCGTGAGCGATACGATCCTGCTCAAGCCCGGTCCGCTCTCGCCCGAGGAATGGGTGGAGATGCGCAAGCATCCCGAGTACGGCTACAAGATCCTCGCGAAGATGCCGTACCTGCACGAGGCCTCGCTGATCGTGCTGCACCACCAGGAGCGGTGGGACGGCAAGGGCTATCCGCAGGGGCTCAAGGGCAAGGAGATCGTGATCGGGGCGCGCATCTTCGCGATCGCGGACACGGTGGACGCCATCACGTCGGACCGTCCGTACCGCAAGGGCCGGCCGATGTCCGTGGCGCGCGATGAGATCAAGCGCTGCTCGGGCACGCAGTTCGATCCCGAGGTGGCCGAGGCCTTCCTGCGCATTCCGGACTCGGAGTGGCAGCGCATCCGCAAGAAGGTCGAGGACATGGAGAACGCGGAGAACGCACTCTGGGCCGGCTTCACGCCGGGCAAGGTGCCCAACCGCGTCGCGAGCTGAGCGGACCTCCGCGCAGCTCCCCTCCTCTCAGGGCGACACCTCCACGTCGAGGATGGTGTCGCCCTCCAGGAGCCGGTCCACCACGTCCAGACCCCGCGTCACCTCGCCGAAGGCCGTGTAACGGCCATCCAGGTGCGGCTGCGGCGAGTACGTGAAGAAGAACTGGCTGCCGCCCGTGTCCTTGCCCGACAGCGCCATCCCCATCACCCCCCGGCGGTAGGGCCGACGCGTCATCTCGCAACGGATGGAGTAGCCCGGTCCACCCTCCCCGTCTCCGCGCGGGTCTCCGCCCTGCGCGACGAAGTCCGGCACCACCCGGTGGAAGGTGATGCCTCGGAAGTAGCCCTGGCGCGCGAGCGTCACCAGGTTGCCCGAGGTCAACGGCGCCTCCGCATCCAGCGCCACCGTGAACGTTCCCTTGTTCGTGCGGAAGGTGAGCGTGGTCCCCTCCGGAGCGGGCTCGGGACGGCGCGCATCCGCTGGCAGCTCCACGTGAGGGGCTCGCACGGGCTGACCCGTGAGGCCAGAGAGGAATTCGGCCGCCACCCGGCGCACGTTGGCGTGCGGGTGCTGGAGCCATGTCCTCAGCACCGGCTCCGCGTCCTTCCCCGCCAGGTCCACCAGCCCGCCCGCCACCGGCTCCGCCAGGTCCGGCTCCTGGGGCACACGCTCCGCGAGCACTCGCACCCGCGGCAGTGCCTCCCCGTCCTTCAACTTCCCGGCCGCTCCCGCCGCCGAGGCGGCTACCACCGGGTCGCTCCCGCCGAGGAGCTCCCGCACGGGCCCGGCGGCCTCGGGCACGGGACGGCTCGACACCGCATCGAGCGCGGCCAGCCGCACCCTCGTGTCCGGGTGCGAGAGGTACTTCACCGCACCACTCGCGCCTCCCTTCCCACGTGACTGGGCAATCTCGCGCAGGCCGAGCGCCAGCCGCCGCGCCTCAGGCACCCGGCCACCGCCACAGCGCAAGACCTCGTCGAGCGTCCCCGTCTGCCGATCGAGCGCCGCCGCCAATCGGCAGTCCAGGTTCATCAGGTCACCCGTGGCCACCTCGAACGCCGCGCCCGGCACCGCGTCCTGGAGCGCACGCCGTAGCGCCACCAGCACCGGACGGCCCGCCTCGGGCAATCCCTGCTGTGCCAGCGCGAGCAGCGCATGGCCCGCCGCGGAGTCTCCCCGCGCCACGCTCCCGGCCCGGGACTTCAGCGCCAGCAACTCGTCCATCGGCGTGCAGTCCCCACCGCAGCGCCCGGCCAGCTTCGCGAGCGACCGCGCCGCCTCGGCCGCCACGCGCGGCGCCTCATCGCTCAGCAACCGGCCCACCACGGCCGCGTCCTCCGGGCCTCCCATGTCTCCCATCCCCTTCACGCACAGGGCGCGCACATCGGGAGCCTCGTCCCCGAGGCAGCCACGCAGGAACGGCAACGCCTCGGGACGTTTCGCGAGCGCCAGCAGGTAGGCCCCGCCATACCGGGACTCCTCTGGCTGGCCGGGCCGCGTCAGCGCCGACACCGGCTCCAGCGGAACCTCCGCCATCGACGCGCCCCTGCGCGCCGCCACTCCGAGGGCCACGGCCGCCCGCCCCGCCCCTCCCGGACGTCCATCCGCGAGCCGCTCCGACAGCCGACGTACCGCTCCCGGCGTCGCCAGCTTGCCCAGCGAATCGAGCAGCGTGCGCCGGACACCCTCGTCTGTCTCCCCGGCCTCGGCGGCGAGCAGCGCCTCCGTCATTCGCGTCTTCTCCGCGTCCGTGAGCGGCTCCCACGAGAGCGCCAGCACTCCGGCGGCGAAGGCGGCCTCGTCGCGCACCGGCGCCTCGGCTGCACCGAGCCCGGTCAGCACGGCCTCGAGCGTGGAAAGCTCCTGGATGCGAGCGAGTGCACGCAGCGCCCGCACGCGCACCGGCACGGCCCCTCGGCTCGCCAGTTCCACCAGCCGCCCGTCCGCCAGCGAGCGGCGATCCTCCCAGACAGCCACCTCCCTCCCCTCCCCCGTGTCCGGCGACGGCGCGGAGTGGACACAGCCCGAGAGCAGCAGACTCCACAGCAGACAGGCGGGCACGGCGGCGCGAAGAGAACCCATGGCCGCTCCGCCTAGGCCAATTCCCCGCGAAAATCCAGGGGTTAGCCTCTTGATGCCGTTTGACTTGGACCACCGGGCACCGGAAGATGCTCGGCGCTTTTCCGCTTCAAAAGGAGCGCCGGTCCTGAACTGCCCTGGCTGTGGCAACAAGGTCGCGGATGGCACCTCCATCTGCCCTTCTTGCGACTACATCATCGACGGCTCTTTCCTCTCGACGGACGCTCCCCAGGACTCGGGTGACGCGCCGGACTCCAGGCCGCCCCCCGCTCGCAAACCGGCCGCCTCGACCCGCCCGCGCACCGCCCCGGGCACGCGCGGCACCGCGTCCCGTCCCGCCGGCCGGAGCGCCGCGGCCACGGGCTCCCGTCCCCGCGTCACCACCGCCTCGGGGGCCCGTCCCGCCGCCCCGGCCCTCCCGGACGAGGACGCCACCAACATCAAGAACATGGAGGACATCGTCCGCAACGCGCCCCCGCGCACCGCGAGCGGCCGTCCCTCCACCGGCTCCCGAGGGACCGCCGCGCCCCGCCCCGCTGGCGGCGCTGCCCGTCCCGCCCCTCCCCGGCGCCAGCCGCAGCAGACCGAGCTCGATCCGGCGGACATCAACTACGTCCCGCCCCGCGACACCTCCAACACCGGCACCGGGCAGATCGTCGCCCCCGAGCAGGTCATCGAGGACTTCCGCGACTTCGTGGGCGTGCTGGGCCTCGCCGACAAGATCGCCTTCGCGGGCGGCTGCGTGGTCATCCTCTCCGCCTTCCTCCCCTGGAAGGAGACGGCCGAGGACGGAGAGATCCTCGGGCTCATGAGCCTGGGACTCATGGCCGTGCTGGCGGCCGCCGGAATCCTCGGCTCCATCGCCGTACGCGTGCGCCGGTTGCTGCCCAACCTCAACGTGCTCATCCCCTGGTTGGCGCAGCTCGGCCTGTCCGTCTTCTCCGTCCTCTGGTGCATCATCTTCATGAAGCTCTCGTATGACGCCACCGAGGTGCCCTCGCCCATCGGCAACGCGACCATCATGAACTCCTCCCCCAGCATGGGCGTGTTCCTCGGCATGCTGGGCGCGCTGACGGGCCTGGCGGGCACGCTGCTCGGACTGAAGGAGAAGCCCGCGTCATGACGTCGTCGCCTACCGCCGTGGCCACCGCCACGGCCCCCGTCAACCGGAGCCCCGCCCTGGAGCGCCTCGTCCACGCGCTGGAGGGCACGGTGCTCGGCCAGCCTCAGGTGGTGGCCGATCTGGTCACCGCGTTCCTCGCGCGCGGGCACGTGCTGCTGGAGGGCGTCCCCGGCGTGGCCAAGACGCTCACCGCGCGCAGCATGGCCTCCGCCCTGGGCCTCGCCTTCACCCGCGTCCAGTTCACCCCGGACCTGATGCCGAGCGACATCCTCGGCACCAACGTCTTCCGGCCCCAGGACAACGCCTTCCAGCTGGTGAAGGGCCCCGTCTTCACCGAGGTGCTGGTGGCGGATGAAATCAACCGCACCCCGCCCAAGACGCAGGCCGCGCTGCTGGAGGCCATGGAGGAGCGGCAGGTCACCATCGACGGCACCACGCACGCGCTGCCCTCCCACTTCTTCGTGGTGGCCACGCAGAACCCGCTGGAGCTGGAGGGCACCTACCCGCTGCCCGAGGCGCAGCTGGACCGCTTCCTGATGCGGGTGCGCGTGGGCTACCCGCCGCCCGAGTCCGAGCTGGACATGGTGCGCGCCTTCCACCAGCGCCAGGGCAAGGCCGCCCAGGTGGAGCGGGTGCTCGACGCCTCCGCGCTCGCGGAGTTGCAGGTCCAGGCGGCGCGCGTGGCCTGTGACGACTCCATCCTCTCCTACGTGGTACGGCTCATCCGCGAGACGCGCTCCAACCCGCGCGTGCGTCTGGGCGCCTCCCCCCGCTCGTCGCAGGCGCTGCTCGCGGCGGCCAAGGCCCGCGCGGCCCTCAACGGGAGCGACTTCGTCACCCCGGACGACGTGAAGTCCGTCTGCCCCAGCGTCCTCAACCACCGTCTGCTGCTGAAGGCCGAGGCGGAGGTGGAGGGCCTCACCGCGGACGACGTGCTCCGCCAGACGTTGGAGCGCGTCCAGGTCCCCCGGTGAGCCTCGGACGGCCCGTCCCCACGGGGCTCGCCGTGGCGCTCGTCGCGGTGGCCCTCGTGCCCGCGGCGCTCGCCGTGGCCGGCTCCGCGTTCGTGTGGCTCGCCGTCGCCCTGGACGCGGCGGTGCTGCTGCTGTGCGCATTCGACTTCCTCTCCGCCCCTCGTGCCTCGGACGTGGAGGTGCGGCGCGGAGTGGAACCTGTCCTCTCCTCGGGCACCGCCAACCCCGTGCGCCTGGAGCTGGATCTGGCCGGACAGAAGCCCGTACGAGGCCGCGTGCGCGACGAGGTGCCCTCGGGCGTAGAGGTACGCGGGCACGAACAGCCCTTCTCCCTCACCCCGGACGCGCCCCGCGCAACCCTCACCTACACCCTCACGCCGCCCGCGCGCGGAGACCTGCGCCTCGGGGATGTGCACCTGCGCCTGCTGGGCCCGCTGGGTCTGTGCGCGCGCCAGGTCCGCGTGCCCCTCGAGCAGAACGTGAAGGTGTACCCGGATCTCTCCGCGCTGACGCGGGAGGCCCTGGCGCTCGCCGTGGCCTCGGATGCACCCGCCGAACGCACCCTGCGCCGCTCCGCCGAGGGCCGTGAGTTCGAGTCCCTGCGCGAGTACCGCACCGGGGATGACTACCGCACGGTGGACTGGAAGGCCTCGGCGCGCCGGGGCCGCACCATGGTGCGCGTGTACCAGCCCGAGCGGAACCAGCCCGTGCTGCTGCTGCTCGACTGCGGGCGTCACATGGCGGGCCGGGTGGATGGCCGACGCAAGCTGGACCACGCGGTGGACGCGGCGCTGCGGCTGGCCAAGGTGAGCCTGGACGCGGGGGACATGGTGGGCGTGCTCGCCTTCGCCAGCGACGTGCGCGCCTACCTCCCGCCACGCAAGGGCCACGAGCACCTGCGTCTGCTCACCGAGTCCCTCTACCGCGCCGAGGCGGCCCTGGAAGAGAGCGACTACGGCCGCGCCTACGACTTCGCCTTCGCGCGCTCCTCGCGGCGCTCGCTGGTGGTGCTCTTCACGGACCTGGTGGATCCGGACGCCTCGGGCACGTTGCTGGCGCGCACCCTGGCGCTGCGTCCCCGCCACCTGCCCGTAGTGGCCTCGCTGCTGGACGAGGACCTCCAGGGAGCCGCCACCCGCGTGCCCTCCTCCGAGCAGGACGCCTACGCGCGTCAGGCCGCCACGCGCCTCGAGGAGGACTACCAGCGCACGGCGCTCACGCTTCGAGACGCGGGTGCACTCGTAGTGCGGGCTCCCGCGAAGGGCTTCGGCGCCGCGGCCGTCAACACCTATCTGCACGTGAAGGCGCGGGGCATCCTGTAACTCCTTCCGTCAAATCCCGCACGCACCACACCCTCGCGCACACGCTCGCGCGACGACGCTCCCGAAGAAAAAGCGTGCCAATCGCTCCGGAGCCGAGTTTTCGGCCTCGGAAAAGACCCCCTTTACACATCCGTCGCACTTCCCAAAATGGCCCCCCTTTCGTGCTACACGCCTGTGCGAGCACCAGTTTCATACGGACGGGGAGACAGGGACTTGCCGGAGGTCGCGAGGGAGTTCAGGGAGCTGCGGGTGGAGGTGGATGCGGCGGCGGCGGCAGCGGCGGGGACGGAGGTCCGCGCGGATGCTGAGCAGCAGGGAAAGCCGCTGACGCCCTTCCACGAGCGTCTGCTGGCCGAGGAGCTCACCATCAAGAGCTCGGACTCGCGCGAGCGGCTCGCGGGAGCGCTCGCCGAGGCGAAGGTGGATCTCAACCCCCACCAGCTCGAGGCCGCGTGCTTCGCGATGGATTCGCTGTCGCGTGGCGGCTGCATGCTGGCGGACGAGGTGGGGCTCGGGAAGACCATCGAGGCGGGCATGGTCATCGCCCAGCTCATGGCCGAGGGGAAGACGCGCATCCTGATCCTCGCCCCGGCCGTATTGCGGGCGCAGTGGAACAGCGAGCTGCGCGAGAAGTTCGACCTCGAGTCCGTGATGGTCGACGGCCGCACCGTGCGCGCCACGGGCAACTGCTTCGATCAGCCCTTCCCCGTCATCTGCTCGCACCCGTTCGCCGCCAACAAGGCGCAGCTGGTGGCGGAGATTCCCTGGGACGTCGTCATCATCGACGAGGCCCACCGCCTGCGGAACGCCTACCGTGCGGGCCACAAGACGGGCCAGGCGCTCCGCTCCGCGCTCAGCGGCCGTCCCAAGCTGCTGCTCACCGCCACCCCGCTGCAGAACGACCTGATGGAGCTGTTCGGGCTGGTGACGCTCCTGGACGAGCAGATCCTCGGCCCCGAGCACGCCTTCCGCAGCCGCTACCGGCTGGAGGCGGAGACGGGCGGCCTTCAGACGGACGCCGTCAACGAGCTCAAGGAGCGGCTGGCCCCCGTGGTGCAGCGCACGCTGCGCCGTCAGGTGCGCGAGTACGTCCGCTACACCAACCGCCGCTCCATCGTGGAGGACTTCGCGCCCTCCCCCGAGGAGCAGGACCTCTACGAGAAGGTCAGCGAGTACCTGCGGCGCTCCGAAGTGGCCGCCATCGAGCCGGGCAAGAAGACGCTGCTCACGCTCTGCTACCGCAAGCTGCTGGCCTCCTCCACGTACGCCATCGCCCCCACCCTGCGGCGGCTCGCGGACAACCTCGCCAAACGCCTGGAGGCGGCGAAGCTGGGCCAGCGCGCCCTGGAGATGTTCGAGCCCGAGGAGGCCAAGCAGTACGTCGAGGAGGGCGAGGAGTGGTCGGATGACCCCGCCAAGCCCGTCAGCATCCGCACGCTCGAGAACGAGCAGTGGGAGCTGAAGCAGTACGCGGACCTGGCCGACTCCATCAAGGTGAACGCCAAGGGCGAGGCCCTCAAGCGCGCCCTGGATCGCACCTTCAAGGTGATGAAGGGACAGGGCTGGCCGGAGAAGGCGCTCATCTTCACCGAGTCCAAGCGCACGCAGCAGTACCTCTTCAACCTGCTGTCGGCCAACGGCTACGCGGGGAAGATCTCCCTGCTGTCCGGTGACGCGGGGGGAGGCCCGGAGGAGCGCCGCGCGCTCGTCACCGAGTTCCGCGAGAAGACGCAGATCCTCATCTGCACCGAGGCGGGCGCCGAGGGCCTCAACCTCCAGTTCTGCAACCTGGTGGTGAACTACGACCTGCCGTGGAACCCGCAGCGCGTGGAGCAGCGCATCGGCCGCTGCCACCGCTATGGCCAGCAGCGGGACGTGCTCGTCATCAACTTCCTCAACCGGCAGAACGCCGCGGACGCGCGGCTGTACGAGCTGCTGGAGAAGAAGCTGAACCTCTTCGACGGCGTGTTCGGCGCGTCGGATGAAATCCTGGGCGCGCTGGAGAGCGGCGTGGACTTCGAGCGGCGCATCCTGGACATCTACCAGTCCTGCCGCCACCCGGACGACATCAACAAGGCGTTCGACAAGCTGCGCTCGGACATGGAGGGCCGCATCAGCGCGCGCATGACGGAGGCGCGCTCGGTGCTCATGGAGCGCTTCGACGGCGACGTGCGGCGGCGGCTGCGCATGGCGGGCGCCGTGACGAAGGAGGCGCTGGAGAAGCGCCAGCAGGGCGCGCGGGCGCTGACGGGCTCGGTGCTGGGCAACAACAGTGCCTCGGGCCGGCTCCAGGTGGCCAAGGCGGCCTACGCGGTGCGCGATCGGACGCACGACGCCATCAGCTACCTGCAGCTCAACGCGGCGGGGCTGCCGGCCCGGCTGGCGCGGCTGGCGGGCAGCGAGGGCTGGTGGTTCGTCTACAAGTTCGAGACGACGGGCCTGAAGGCCGAGGAGAAGATGGTGCACCTGGTGCTGGTGCTGGAGCGGGACGGCAAGGGCTTCCGGGCCCTGCCGCTCGCGGACGGCGAGCACTTCGTGAAGCTGTCGGCCAAGGAGGAGCGGCGCCGGCAGCCGCCCCCGGTGTCGGTGTCGCTGATGCAGGAGCAGGCGCTGATGGCGGCCAAGGAGGAGATCCTCCGGGCGGCGGAGCGGCGCAACGCGCTGGAGCTGGACCTGGCGCGGGAGCGGGCGGACCGGTACGCGGAGGACTGTCTGCTGGAGTCGCGCGAGCAGGTGGAGAAGGCGCGCGAGGCCTGGCAGGAGGCGCGCAAGGTGGTGTGCGCGCAGGAGGACCCCGCAGAGCGCGTGAAAGCCCGCGGGCACGCGGAGCGGCTGGAGCGCGAGTACCGCAAGAAGCTGGCCTCGCTGCGCAACGAGGAGGAGAAGCGCTACGCGGCGAAGGACCGGCAGGTGGCGGACCTGGCCAACAAGTCGAAGGTAACGGAGAAGCGCTCACTCATCGCCTCCGCGTACTTCTGGCTGTCCTGAGCCCCCAATTTCCCCTCTCCCTCCGGGAGAGGGACGGGGTGAGGGTGTTTCCCGCTCATCAAACACGGGCGAGTCGCAGGTGAAACCGGAGTGCGAAAAGCACTCTGACGAACACAGCGAACACGCCGCGTCTCACACCGGCCCACGGTGTGGCACATACGCCCGAAGACCATCCAGCAGCGATCACGACACGAGCCGCAACCGAGAGGATGAAGATGCCGGACTCCCCCTTCGCGTCGGAGCTGAGCCGCCGACGCTTCATGGCGTGGACGCTCGGAGCAGGAGCCTCTCTCGCCCTCGGCGGGTGTGAGCGTTCGAGCACCCCCCCGAGCACGCCTCCAGGTGCGCAGGGGACAACGGGAGGCAAGGGGTACAGCGGCCCGAGCGTGACGCTGGCGTTCTGGAACGGCTTCACGGGAGGAGACGGCGCGTACATCCGGAAGATCGTCGAGGACTTCAACAAGGCGACGCCGGCCATCCAGGTCCGGATGAACATCTACCCGTGGGCCAACTTCTTCCAGAAGCTCGCGGGGGCGGTGATCAGCGGACAGGCGCCCGACGTCGCTGTCATGCACGTCGACTCCATCCCGACCAACGCCGCGCGCAACCTCATCACGCCCATCGATGATATCGCGCAGGCGCTCGGGCTTCAGGAGTCCAACTTCACCTCGCCGGTGGCCTGGAAGGGCGGCATCTACAAGGGCAGGCGCTACGGCATCCCGCTCGATCTGCATCCGCTGGGCATGTTCTTCAACAAGGCGGTCCTGGAGAAGACGGGCCTGAATCCGGACAAGCCGCCCCAGACGGGTGACGAGTACATGGAGGCCCTCGAGCAGCTCAAGGGCCACGGCATCCAGGGCCACTGGATGTCACCCTTCCATTTCACCGGGACGTTCCAGTTCCAGTCGCTGCTGTGGCAGTTCGGCGGGGACCTGTTCGACAAGGACGTCACCCAGGCGACCTTCGACTCCGACGCGGGCGTACAGGCGATGACCTGGATGGTCGAGTTGGTGAAGAAGGGCCACAGCCCCGAGAACGTCGCCCAGGACGCCGACGTCATCGCGCTCCAGAACGGGCAGAACGCCTTCAACTGGAATGGCATCTGGCAGATCAACGCGCTGGCCGAGGTGCCGCAGCTGCGGTGGGGCGTGGCGCCCATCCCGAAGATCGGGACACAGCCGGCGGTTTGGGGCAACTCCCACCAGTTCGTGCTGCCGCGGCAGGAATCGCCCAATCCGGACAGACAGGCGGCGGCGCGCTACTTCATCCAGTGGATGAGCCAGCGCTCCGTGGACTGGCTCAAGAGTGGGAAGATACCAGTGCTCCGGAGCGTGGCGGAGAGCCCGGAGTTCCAGGCGATGAAGGCGCAGGTCGAGTTCGCCAAACAGGCGCCGTACATCCGCATCCCGCCAGCGGTCGCGGGCATCAACGAGGCGCTGGCGCTGGTCGACCGGGCCGTGAACCTGTCCGTGCTCGGCAAGGAGCCGCCCGCCGCCGCCCTGAAGTCGGCCGCGGCGCAGGCCACCCAGGTGGTCCGGTACAACCGCGAGAAATACGGCGACTGATCCCATGAAGACGAAAGCCCAGACCGCTTCGATCCGGCACACGGGGCGCGCGACGCCGTACCTCTTCCTGGCCCCGTACCTCCTGCTGTTCGGCACCTTCGTGCTGCTGCCAGCCCTCCAGGGGTTGTGGATCAGCCTGCACGATTGGGACTTCCTGCTGCCCCGCCGGCCCTGGGTCGGGCTGCGGAACTACACGACCCTCTTCTCCCCGGGCTCGCGCGACAGCGGCGATTTCTGGCAGAGCATGAAGGCCACCGGGCTCTTCACGCTCTTCAGCGTGCCCCCGCTCGTCGTGGTGCCCCTGCTCGTCGCGCTGCTGCTGAACCGCCAGTTCCCCGGCCGCTCCTTCTTCCGCGCCGTCTACTTCGCGCCCTACGTGCTGGGCGTGGCCGTGGTCGGCCTGCTCTGGCGGTTCCTGCTCGATCCCAACATCGGCCTCATCAACCACTACCTGTCCGCCACCATCCCGTGGACCACCGCGCTGCCGTGGGCGTGGATCTCCCTGGTGGGCATGACGGTCTGGTGGACGCTCGGCTTCAACGCGCTCATCTACCTCGCCGGGCTGCAGGACATCCCGCGCGAGCTGTACGAAGCGGCGAAGGTCGACGGTGCCACCCGCTCGCAGCAGTTCCTCCACGTCACCCTGCCCGGTCTGAAGCCGGTCCTCCTCTTCGTGTTCACGGTGACGATCCTCAACTCGGCCAACATGTTCGGCCAGTCCTTCCTCGTCACCCAGGGCGCTCCGGGCAACGAGACGCGCACCGCGCTCATGCTCATCGCCGAGACCGGCCTGCGCGACTTCCGCATGGGGAGCGCCGCGGCCATGAGCTACGTCCTCGCCCTCGCGCTGCTCGGGGTGAGTGCCCTCAACTTCCGTCTCTTCCGGCAAGAGGACTCCTGATGAGCGCCACCGCCACCCGCCCCCTCTCCCGGATCACCTTCTACGCCCTGCTCGTGCTGCTGACGTGGGTCTTCGTGGCACCGCTGCTGTGGATGCTGAGCACCTCGCTGAAGACGGACTTCGACGCGACCCGGCAGCCGCTCTCCTGGCTGCCCCGCCCCTTCACGACCCAGGCCTACGTCCCGCTGCTCACGCTGGGCTCCGAGACGCCGGTGCTGCGCTGGTTCCTCAACAGCATCTTCACGGCCACGGCCAACGCGCTGCTCGTGGTGAGCACGTCGGTGCTCGCCGCGTACGCCCTGGCCCGGCTGGAGTTCCCCGGCAGGCGCGTGCTGTTCGGGCTGATCGTCGGGACGTTGTTCATCCCCACGTTCCTCTTCCTGATCCCCAACTTCCTGATCGTCACCAGGCTGGGCTGGCTGGACTCGCTGTGGGCGGTGATCGTCCCCGGCGCGGGGAGCGCCTTCGGCGTCTTCTTCATGCGCCAGTTCTTCTCGACACTGCCGCGCGAGTTGGAGGAGGCGGCGCTGCTCGACGGCGCCAACCACTGGCAGATCTTCTACCGGGTCATCCTGCCGCTCTCCCGGCCCAGCATCGCGACGCTGACGGTGCTGGCCTTCCTCACCAACTACAACGACTTCATCTGGCCGGTGTACGTGCTGTTCAGCCCCCAGAGCTTCACGCTCCCGCCCGGATTGGCCATCCTCCAGGGGGCCTACACCACCCATTACCCGGCCATCATGGCGGGAGGAGTCATCGCCAGCATCCCGGCGATCCTCCTGTTCGTCTTCGCCCAGCGGTACGTGATCGAAGGCGTCTCCCGCAGCGGCCTGAAGGGCTGACGGCGCTAGCCTTCGGATTCGCCTGGAGACAGGGCCCTCAACCGGACCCAGGTGGCGCCCCAGCCCCCGTCGGCCTCGGATGCGGAGCGGAACGACTCCACCTCGGGCAACTTCGGGAGGAGGGCCTGGACAGTGCGCCTCAGCGCTCCCGTCCCCTTGCCGTGGATGATGCGAACGTCGAGTACGCCCTTCTGACGGCAGGCCCAGAGGTACTCGGTGACGACGTCCTTGACGTCGCGGGGGTGGAACAAGTGCAGGTCGAGGTTCCCATCCAGCGGAACTTCCACCGGTGCTTCGGGGTCGAAATCGGAGCCCTCGTCGCCGTCCGGGTCAGGGCTGACCACGGCGCTCGAGCTCCAGCTGGCGCTGCTTGCGCTCCGCGTCAAGGCGGTGGCGCTCCTGGGCTTCGCGAAATTCGGTCTCCAGGGTGGAAATCTCGTTTCGCAGGGCGGCGAATTGTTTACGCACGTCTTCCCAGGTGTCGCCGGGTTGCTGGCGTAGAGCAGCCTCCTCGACACCAGCGCCCGCCCCTCCGGACGCCGCCATGCGTGCCACGAGCGCTGCAACAAGGACCGATCTCATGACAGCCCTTCCAAGCAAGCCGCGTGCTCAGTCCAACGGGTGACCCACCTGCTACATCCCTCACCATAGACGCACACCCGCATGGATCAAGACTCCACACTGCCGGTGTTTCGAGTTCGCGACATGACGCTGCGCGCCAGGAGCACGGCGGACAGGGGTGCACTTCCTTCCGCTTTGTTGTTGAGCGTAACGAAAACGGGGCGTCCGGCCCCCAGGGCGGCGGCGGAGACGCGGGCGATGGCCTCGCGGGTGCGCACGTCCTCGTCCACCAGCTTGTCGAAGGGGAAGTAACGCCGGCGGGCCTCCTCGTAGTCGAGGTTCGGCGGGAGCATCCAGCGCACCACCAGGGCCGGTGCGTTCAGCGCCTTGGTGCGAACGGCCTGACGCTCCACGGGAGGCATGTTCTTCCAGGCGGCGAGCACCGGACACACTCCGACGTCCGCGAGCGCCTGGGCCAAGGCCTCGGTCAGGAGGGACTCGTTGCGGAACTCGGCGGCGTAGAGGGGACCGCGGGGCAGCGCCGAGAAGAAGGCATGGAGCCGCTCCACGAAGGGCCCGCCCTCGCTCAGATCCTCCGGATGTTGGGGTGGCAACTGAAAGACGAGCGGCCCGGCCTTCTCACCCAGCCCCTCGACGAAGGGGGCCACCACGAGATCCCTCGCGTAGGCGGCATCCAGGAAGCGGTCGTTGAACTGACCGCGCAGGTCGCCATAACGCTGGTGGACGGGCCAGCGCGCGAGCGTACAGGCCTCGTGGGCCTTCACGAGGAAGCGGAAGCCGGGGGGCACCTGCGCGGCGTAATCGGCGAAGGCGGAGGCGGGAATGGGGGCGTAGAAGGTCCGGTCCACGCCCACGGTGCGCAGCACGGGGTGCCGGGAGTACGCGGCGAGCCCCTCACGGGAGAGGCGTGCCGCGGTGGCCTCGCGGTCGTAGACGATCCCCTTCCAGCCCGGGAATGACCAGGACGAAGTGCCCAGGTGCAGGCCGGGAGGAAGCTGCTCCCCGAGCGCCCTCACGTCCTCGGGTTGCTCTGCGGGGCCCACGGGCTCCTCGTGCCCGCGTCGGCGCCCACGGGGAGGCGTGGGGCTGGGGGCTCCGGTGAAGAGGTCGAGCTGCGACGGATCTCTGTCTGACATGGAGTGCTCCGGCGTACCTGATTTCAAAAGTACGCCGGAACAGCATAACTTCCAAGGTCGAGTCGCGGAAAAAAGAAGGCCGCCTGCCCCACGAGGAGACAGGCGGCCTGGGTCCACGGAGGTGGACGGAGCGGGCTACACCTTCAAGCGGATGGCGCTGGGAAGGATGGAGATGCGGCAGGGCAGCTTGCCGGGCACCTCGCCATCCATCTCCAGGAGGACGTCCTGATCGCTCTCGGCCTCGAGGGTGCGGCACTGGAGGTAGCGCGTCTTGTTCCAGGTGATGTGCTCACCGTTGTAGACGCCCTTGGACTTGATGACGAAGTCGTGCACGCCGTAGTCGCGCCAGATGGTGAGCTCGAAGAGCCCATCATGGGTGACGGCCTTGGGCGCCACGCACATGCCACTGCCGAAGTAGCGCCCGTTGGACACGGCGACGACGGTGATGCCCAGCTCCTCGGGCTCGCCGCCGTCCACGCGCAGACGCACGCGGCGGTCCTTGTACTTCGCCATCGTCTTGACCGTGCCCCAGACGAAGCTCAGGTTGCCGCCGAGCGCCTTGCTGCCGATGTTGACCTCGTGGGCCACCTCCGCGCTCACGCCGAAGGAGGCAATGTTGGCGAAGTAGCGCGACTCCTTCTGCCCCTGGTGGTTGACGTACTCGGCGAGCCCCACGTCGAAGGGCTCGGTCTTGTCGGTGCGCAGCCGCGCCAGGGCCGAGTCCAGCTCCAGGTCCCACCCGAAGGCGCGCCGGAAGTCACCGCCGGTGCCCCGGGGGATGAGCCCCAGGGCGGCCTGGGGGTTGATGGCCTTGCCGTCGGCGAAGAAGCCGTTGACGACCTCGTTGACGGTGCCGTCCCCGCCCACCGCGGCGACGCACTCATAGCCATCCAAGAGCGCCTGGCGCGTCAGCCGCGTCGCATCCATGGCGCTCTCGGTGAACCCGAAGCCGAAGTCGCCGATCGCCCGGGTCACCTGGCCAGAGATCTCGGCCCATCGCTTGCCCGTCTGACCTCCGGCACTGCGCGGGTTCACCACGAGGAACGTCTTCATCGTCTGGAGTCCCTCCTGGCCTACTTCTGCGGCAGCGGCACGGGGCGCACGTGGACTTCGCGCAGCTGCCTGTCGTCCACGTCACCCGGCGCGCCCGTCATCAGGTCCGTGCCCGTCTTCGTCTTGGGGAACGGGATGACGTCACGCAGGGACTCGGCGCCGGTCAGCAGCATCACCAGCCGGTCCATGCCCAGCGCGATGCCACCGTGCGGCGGGGCGCCGAACTTGAGCGCGTCCAGCAGGAAGCCGAACTTCGTCTTCGCCTCCTCGTCCGAGATGCCCAGGGCCTTGAACACCTCGGCCTGGACCTTCGGGTCGTGCAGGCGGATGGAGCCGCCGCCGATCTCGAAGCCGTTGAGCACCACGTCGTAGCGGTGGCACTTCACGCGGCCCGGATCCGTGAGCAGGTACTGCACGTCCTCGTCGTGCGGCCGGGTGAAGGCGTGGTGCGCGGCCGCCCACGTCTTGGTCTCCTCGTCGTACTCGAAGAGGGGCGGGTTGACGACCCAGAGGAACTTCCACACGCCGCCACTGCCGTACTCGGGGATGAGCCCGAGCTTCTTGGCCACGTGCACGCGCAGGTTGGCCATCACCGTGTGCACCAGCGACTCGCGGCCGAACTGGAACACGAGGAGGTCGCCCGTCTTCGCGTTGCACGCCTGGTTGATGGCCTGGCGCAGCGCCGGGGAGATCGTCTTGGACAGGGGCGACTGCGTCCACTCACCGCCCTCGCCCACCTTGGCGCGCGCCAGTCCCTTGGCGCCGTTCTGCTTGGCGAACTCCTCCAGCTTGTCGCTCTCCGCGCGGCTCATCGGCTTGTCCGCGGGGAGCACCATCGCCTTGACGATGCCGCCCTGCTCCACCGCCTCCCAGATCATCGGCACGCCGCCCGCGGCGCCGTGCTGGCGGATGAGGTCCGTGAGCACGATGTGCTCCAGCCCGAAGCGCAGGTCCGGCTTGTCGTTGCCGTACTTCTCCATGGACTCGTCGAAGTTCATCCGCATGAACGGCGTGGGGATGTCGATGCCCAGCACCTCGCCCCACAGCCGCTTGAGCAGGCCCTCGATGATGGTGAAGATGTCGTCCTGGGTGACGAAGCTCATCTCCACGTCGATCTGCGTGAACTCGGGCTGCCGGTCCAGACGCAGGTCCTCGTCGCGGAAGCACTTGACGATCTGGAAGTAGCGGTCGAAGCCCGCCACCATGAAGAGCTGCTTGTAGAGCTGGGGGCTCTCGGCCAGGGCGTAGAACTTGCCCGGGTTGAGCCGGCTGGGGACGAGGAAGTTGCGCGCGCCGCCCGGCGTGTACTTGCCCATGAAGGGCGTCTCGAGCTCCAGGAAGCGGTTGTCCACCATGTACGAGCGGGTGATCGCGTTCATCTTCGAGCGCGTCATCAGCGTCTGCTGCAGCGGCCGGCGGCGCAGGTCCAGGAAGCGGTACGCCAGGCGCTTCTCCTCCGCCGTGTCCACGTTGTCCTCCACGAGGAACGGCGTGGGCTCGGAGCGGTTGAAGATGGTGAGATCCGACGCCTTGATCTCGATTTCACCCGTCTTGAGCTTGGGGTTCACCTGGGCGCCGCGCGAGGCGACCTTGCCCTTGATGCCGATGCAGTACTCGAGCCGCAGCTGGCCGGCCAGCTCGTGGGCTTCCTTCGCGATGTCCGGCTCGAAGACCACCTGCGTGAGACCCTCGCGGTCTCGCAGATCGATGAAGACCGCGCCGCCGTGGTCTCGCCGGTTCTGCACCCAGCCGAAGAGGACGACTTCCTCACCGATGTTCGCCTTGGTGAGCTGCCCGCAAGTATGAGTACGCTTGACCTCGGTGATGAACGGGACCGCCATGACACCGCCTGTTACAGATGGAGTGGGAAGGGCGGGACCATAGAGAGCGTGGAAACGACGCGTCAAGGAATCCGAGAAGGCACCGGGCAAGCCGCCTGACCCGCCCCCCCGGCTTCTGATGGCCACCGGACCCGTAGTATGAAGGGCGACATGGTCCGAAAGCTGACAGCCGCCGCCGCGCTCGCGACGCTCGCCGTCTCGTGCGCGCCGGAAACCCAGACGCCCGTGAAGGTCCGTGCGCTCGTGCGCTCCAGTGATGGGCAGTACGCCCCCCTGGAGGTGGAGCTCAAGACGGTCACCGACATCGTCTCCCTCGAGGGCACGGTCATCAAGCTCCAGGGAGGAGCCAACATCCGCCTGGACTCGAGGGATCCCGAGGCCCAGGCCGCCACCACCGACGAGGCGCTGGAGCGCGCGCTGGTGAAGGACGACGGGTACCGCGTCACCGCCAACTACATCACCGACGAGAAGGGCGTGCTGTGGCCGGCGGACTTCCACACGTGGAACCTCGTCACCACGTATTACAACTTCGAGCGCGCCTGGGACTACTTCACCACCACCGTCGAGGTGAAGAAGGAGGAGCTGCCCCAGACGAAGGTGTACTACTTCCCCGAGTTCGTCCTGGCCGACTCGAGCACGAAGCCGCAGCTCGACAACGCCCTCTTCTTCGCGCCGACGCGCTCCTTCATGGTGCTCCCCTTCGAGTCCATCCAGAAGGCGCCGCTGGCCCTCAACGCCTCCATCCTCACGCACGAGTACGCGCACCTGGTCTTCAGCCGCCGGGTGTATGACGGCCGGGGCATCCCCGAGGCCATCGCCGCCTGGACGATCGGCGGGGGCTCGCCCACCCCGGGCCTCAACGTCATCAAGTCGCTGGACGAGGGCCTGGCGGACTTCCACGCCTACGTGGCCTCGTGCAGGTCGAGCTTCGGCTGCAACACGCGCGTGCTGGACTCCTCCTACGAGGGCAAGCCCGTGGAGGATCGCGACCTGTCGCAGAACTGGTGCATGAGCAAGGAGCTGCGCGACCTGATGTTCTACGGCAACTTCACCGTGTTCTCCGGCCGCGAGTACCAGGTGGGCACCATCCTCGCGAGCGCGCTCGTCAAGGCCTCCAGGACGGACGCCGACCGGCAGGTGCTGGCGCGCGCGGTGGCGGCGGCCTACTCGGATACCAACCCGCTGAAGTACGGCTTCAACCAGCTGGCCCGCGCCGCCCTGAACAAGCAGGAGGACTTCTCCCTGGGCCGCGCCGCCCGGGCCATCGTCCAGCACATCCCCGCCGGCAACATCGACCTGAAGCAGACGGTGTGCACGCGGCTCGCCACCCACCTGCAGATCCCCATCTCCGAGCTCTCCGAAGGACAGGACGCCTGCCCGCAGAGCACCACCCTCTCCGACGCCTGCCCGGTGATCGCCCCATGAAGACCGCTGCCGCGCACTCCTGGCTCCTGCCCTGTCTCCTCGGAGGGCTCGCCCTCGCCACGCCCGCGTTCGGGCAGGATGACGAAGACAAGCCCTACGCCTACCCGGACGAGGAGCAGTCCGAAGAGGTGAACACCCCGCCGCGCCGCCGCGCCGAGCCCGAGGACACGGTGGACGACTTCCGCCGGGTGTCCGAGGAGGACGGCGAGGAGGGGAAGTTCAAGGCCCTGGCGGGCCTGGACGACCCGAACACGGGCATCGCCTTCGAGGTGCTCGGTGGCGCGATGGCGCTGAGCAGCTCGCGCGGGCAGCTCGCCGACATCCTGCCGGCCGTGGGCGGGCGCTTCACCTGGGAGTTCGGCCGCATCCTCAACGTGGAGCCGCTGCGCGAGGCGCTCTGGTTCGACGTGCGCTACACCTACGCCGGGGTGCGCGAGGGCACGCAGCTCGTCATCGGCGACACGCGGCTGCACTACGCCTCCATCGCTCCGGCGTACGAGCTGACCTTCGGCGAGAGCAAGGACTACGGCGTCTACGCGCAGGTGGGCGGAGGCATCGTGTGGCAGCACACCGCGATCGAGGTGGGCGGCAAGGTGACGCCGGTGGACGGCATCAAGTCCCTCATCCAGTACGGCGTGGGCCTGCGGGGCCGCACCCCGCTGTCCTCCGAGTCCAACCTGCGGCTGGCCTGGCGCGTGGAGCTGATGCGCTTCCGCCGCGGTTACATGGACGACACCTTCCTGGGCGCGAGCGTCGGCACCGCGTTCTAGGACCTCGGGGCGGGTCGTCCAACCGGCCTTGCCCCACGGTGCAATAGCCACCCGCGATCGCGGAAAACTTTTCCCCTCGCGGGTCCTCCTTCGCCTCAGTGTTGGACTTCCCCCTCCGCAACCCCTCGAATCCACGAGGCTCGCCGCTGGCATGCCCGCTGCTTTGGGCTCTGGCATCGGTACGGTGAGTCTGGTGGGGAGGCGAGGGATGAAGGACGTTCAGAAGCGGCACCTGGATCCTGTCTGCGGCAAGCACCTGGAGGCGCCCGAGGGTCGTCCGTCCACGGAGTACAAGAAGCGCAAGTATTTCTTCTGCTCGGAGCGGTGCCGCACGGCCTTCGAGCGGCAGGCGGAGCGCTTCCGCATGAACGACCTGGCGCGGGCGGGTGCGCTCCTGACGCCGGGACGGGTTCGCTGGGGCATCGCCTGAGGGACATATACCCTCACCCCAGCCCTCTCCCAGAGGGAGAGGGAGCGTCAGGCGGCGACGCGCAGATCCTTCAGCTTGAGCGACAGCCGGCGCTGGCCGCGGAAGGTGTCGAAGCTGGCCTGGAAGGCCAGATCCACCGGCCCCTCGGTGAGTGCCAGCCGGTCCGCCATGCCGAAGCCAATGGCGTCCACGGCCGGTGCATCCACCAGCGCCAGCTTGAGGTGGCCAGCACCCCCGGACTTGTGCGGTAGCACGCGCGGGCGGGCCACCTGGTGGCGCAGCACCAGCACCGGCTCGGGGTTGCCCTGTCCGAAGGGCCCGAGCTTCTGCAAGGCCTCCACCGCCGGCTCGTCCAGCTCGCGCACGCCCACCACCGCGTCCACCTTGCAGCGCGGAATCAGGTCCTCCGGCGTCAGCCGCTGTCTGGCGATGCGCTCGAAGGCCTCGCGGAAGGCGGGCAGGTGCTTCGCCTCCACGGTGAGGCCGGCGGCGTGCTTGTGCCCACCAAAGCGGGCCAGCATGTCCGCGCACCCGCTGAGCGCGTCGTACAGGTGGAAGCCCTCGATGCTGCGCGCCGAGCCCTTCCCCACCCCGTCCTTCACGCCCACCATGACCGTGGGCCGGTGATAGCGCTCCACCACGCGCGAGGCGACGATGCCGATGACGCCCGGGTGCCAGCCGTCCGCGTAGAGGACGAAGCCCCTCGCCTGATCGGCCCGCTCCGCCGCCTGGGCGAGCGCCTCGGTGAGGATTCCGCTCTCGATGGCCTGCCGCTCGGCGTTGGCGTGGTCCAGCACCTTCGCCAGCGAGCGCGCCGCGTCGAGCGAGTCCGAGCACAGCAGCTGCAACCCCAGGGACGCGTCATGCAGCCGGCCCGCGGCGTTGATGCGGGGCCCGAGCCGGAAGCCCACCTGCCCGGCGGTGACGGGGCTGTCCGCGTCGAGGCCGGCGACCTCCTTGAGAGCGCGCACGCCGTGGCGGCGGCCCGCCGACAGCTCCTGGAGGCCGTGGTGAACGAGGATGCGGTTGGCGCCCGTGAGGGGTACCACGTCCGCCACCGTGGCCATGGCCACCAGGTCCAACAGCGCCTTGAGGTTGGGCTCCTTGCGGGTGGCGAACCAGCCGTCCTCGCGCAGCTTCTTGCGCAACCCCATGCAGAGGTTGAAGGCCACGCCGGCGGCGCACAGGTGCTTGGTGGGGTACTCGCAACCGGGCTGGTGCGGGTTGAGCACCGCCACGGCCGGGGGCAGCGTGGGCGGCACCGTGTGGTGATCCACCACCACCACGTCCAGGCCCAGGTCCCTGGCCCTCGAGATCTCCGCCACGGACGTGACGCCGCAGTCGAGCGTCACCAGCACCCGGGTGCCATCCGCGGCGATCTTCTCCACCGCCTGGAGGTTGAGGCCGTAGCCCTCGTCCAACCGGTGGGGGATGTACGTGGCCGGCCGGGCGCCCAGCTCCCGGAGGAACAGGGCCAGCAGCGACGTGGAGCACACCCCGTCCACGTCATAGTCGCCGTAGAGGGTGATGCTCTCCTTCTCGCGGATGGCGCGGAAGAGCCGCTCCACGGCGGCGGCCATGCCCTTCATCCGGAACGGATCGGGCAGATCCGCCAGCCTGTCGGACAGGAAGGCCGAGGCGGCCTCGGGCGTGCGCAACCCGCGGTGCACCAGCACGCGCGCGGAGAGCGGATGCAGCCCGAGCTCCACGGCCAGTGACGCGGCCTGCTCCTGGGGCACCTCCGGCATCAACCAACGCACGTTCGCAACCCCTCCTCGGAGGCCCTCCATGGGCACCCGGGCCAGAAGTCCACCCTCAGTCTACCTCGGAAGTCTCTCCGTGGGAACCCGACCTGGTGCTCGCTCCGCCGGCCCTGGGGCGACCAGGCGGACGAGCGTTTCTCGGATGCCCTCCGGGCGCACGCGTTGCGGTGGGTGCACAGCTTGAAATGCACGGCATCGAACAAGGAGGTCTGCATGACACACAGGGGCATCCGGGTGGCGGCCCTGGCGCTCGGGTTGGGAGTGGCCGGTACCGCGATGGCACAGGATGGGTATCCGAGGCAAGGAGATGTAAACGTCTTCGTGGACGGCGGCATCGGCGGGTACACGGGAGATCTCGGCGGACTGACGGCCACGGGACCCACGTGGGGCGTCACCCTCAATCTCCAACCCTTCAAGATGCTGGGCTTCGAGGTGGGTTACGACGGCTCGAAGAACGACGTGACGGACGACCGCTTCCGAGCCTCCGAGGCCCCGGCCTTCATCCGCCATGGCGCGAGCAGCCTGGTGAAGCTGTCGCCGCCCATGGAGCGCATCCGCCCCTTCGTGGGAGGTGGGCTCGGCGTCTCCTACGTCTACGCGCGGGGCGCGCAGGCGGGTGGTCCATACGAGTCGGACCTGATGGAGGAGATCCCCCTGGCGGCGGGTGTCGAGTTCAACACCGGAGCGCTGACGGCGGGCATCCGGGGCACCTACCGGATCCTCGTGGACGACGGCTTCGCGGACGCGGCGGTGCCGGGTGACGCGAGCGGCGGCCTGCTGGACGCCAGCCTCACGGTGGGTGGCCGCTTCTGACACCGTCCCCCTGAAACACCGAAGGCCCTCGACCCCGCGGTGACGCGGAGCACGAGGGCCTTCCGTGCGCATTCAGCCGCCCCTCATCCCGGGGTGGTCGGCTGCATCCCCCCACCCTTCTGGCGGGCCTCGCGAGCGGCGGCGCGCTCATCGAGCCAGATGGTGAGCGGGCTGGCGATGTACACGGAGGAGTACGTACCCACGAGGATGCCGACGAGCATCGCCCAGGCGAAGTCGCGGATCTCTCCCACGCCGAAGATGAGCAGACCCACGAGCGAGAGGGCCGTGGTGCCCGAGGTGAGGATGGTGCGGACCAGGGTGTCGTTGATGGCGATGTTGATGACCTCCGCCAGCGGCTTGCCCTTGAACTTGCCCATGTCCTCGCGGATGCGGTCGTAGATGACGATGGTGTCGTTGACCGAGTAGCCCACGATGGTGAGCAGCGCGGCGATGGCGGTGAGGCTGAACTCGGCGCGGCTGAACAGGTAGAAGCCGGCCACCATCACCACGTCGTGGAGCATGGCGAGCAGCGCGCCCGGGCCGAACTTGAAGTCGAACCGGAACGCCACGTAGATGAGGATGGCCACCATGGCGTACAGCAGCGCCATGACGGCGCGGTTGCGCAGCTGCTTGCCGACCTGCGGGCCGACGTACTCGGTGCGGCGCATCTCGAAGTCCGGCTTGTCCTGCTGCTCCACGCCCGACATCAGCGCGCTGCGGATGCGGTCCGCCATGCCACTGGCGACGACCTGGTAGTCGAAACCACCGGCCTGCGCCTGGCCCAGCTCGCGCACCTCTTCCACACCCGTGCCGGAGCCCTCCACCGCCTTGCGGACCTGCTCGGCGGACATGGGCTGCTCGGAGCGGAAGTTGATGATGCCGTTGGCCAGGTCCGTGACGACGTTCTTCACCGGGCCCAGCGCCTGGATGGCCTCCCGGGCCTTGGCCGAGCTCTCCTCGGTGAGCTGGGTCACACCGCCCAGCCGCAGCAGGAACGAGTTCTCGTCCGCCGAGCCGATGCTCTGCACGGACACGTCGTGCAGCCCACCCGACTCGGCGCGCTTGCGCACGTCCGCGGCGTTGATGGAGTGGTCGAACTTCACCTCCACCACCGTGCCGCCCGCGAAGTCCACGCCGAGGTTGAAGCCCCACACGGCGATGCCCACCAGGATGATCAGGTTGATCACCGTGGAGATGAAGATGGCCGGCTTGCGCTTGCCGATGAAGTCGATGTTCGTCTTGTTCTTGAGGATCTGCATCTGCGTTCCCCTGGGGCCTGCTTAGACGGACACCGTCTGCGCGTTACGGCCGTGGACGAAGTAGGTCATCATCACGCGCGTCACGAGGATGGACGTGAAGAGCGAGGCCAGCAGGCCGATGATGAGCGTGGTGGCGAACCCGCGAATCGGACCCGTCCCCGTGAAGAAGAGGATGAAGCCGGCGATGAGCGCGGTGACGTGCGCGTCGAAGATGGTCCAGAAGGCGCGGTCGTAGCCCTGGTCCACCGCGGCGCGAGCCGTCTTGCCGTGGCCGAGCTCCTCGCGGATGCGCTCGTTGATGAGCACGTTGGCGTCCACCGCGACTCCCAGCGTCAGCACGAAGCCGGCGAGGCCCGGCAGCGTGAGCGTCGCGTTGAAGAGCGCCAGACCGCCCAGGATGAGCAGGCCGTTGAGCAGCAGCGCCACGTCCGCGATGATGCCGGCGCCCTTGTAGTAGAAGGCCATGAAGGCGATGACGCACAGCACGCCCAGCGCCGCGGCCAGGCTGCCCTTGCGGATGAGCTCGTCGCCCAGCGAGGCGCCCACCTGGCGGATCTCACCGGTGGTCACCGGCGCCGGCAGCGCGCCCGCCTTGAGGGCCAGCGCCAGCGTCTGCGCGTCCGACAGCCACTCCTGCAGGGGACGGCCACCCGCGCGGCCCATGGTGATGCGGGCCCGGCCACCGCCGATGCGCTCGTTGATGCGCGGCGCCGACTGCACGTAGTCGTCCAGCACGATCGCCATGCGCCGGCCCGTGCCCTTCTCGGTGAGCTGCTCGAACTCGCGCGCGCCGGCCGCGTCGAAGCTGACGTTCACCTCCGGCTCGTTGAGCTGGCTGAGCGAGGCATCCGCGCCCGTCAGGCTCTCGCCCGTCAGCGGCACTTCCTTCTCCACCAGGAAGGTGCGGTAGCTGTCGCACACGCCCTTCTTCGTCGCGCTGGGCACGCACTCGAGCAGGACCTCGCGGTTCTCGGGCGTCTTGTCCTTGAAGTAGGCCAGCAGCGCCTCGCGGTCGGGGCCCTGCAGCTGCGGGAAGCCCTCGGTGTTGGTCAGCGTGATGTTGCTGCCCTCCGGAGGAGGATTCTGCTGGATGACCTGCCCGAAGAAGTCGGTGGTGTCGTCCACCATGCGGAACTCGAGCTGCGCCGTGGTGCCCACCAGCTCCTTGGCCTGCTCGGGATCATTGCGGCCCGGCAGGGAGATCTGGATGGCGTCGGTGCCCAGCTTGCGCACGTCCACCTCGGCCACGCCCCACTTGTCGATGCGGCGGCGGATGACGAGCATCGCCTGGTCCACCGACTCCTCGCGGAAGCGGTTCACCTGGCCCTCGTCGGGAGCGAGCGTCAGCTTCGCCCCGTCACGCCCCACCCGGACGAAGTCGGTGAAGGTGGCGAGCACCTCCTTCTCGATGGCGTCCATGGTGGCCGGATCCTGCGCCGTCAGCGTGAGCTGGAGCGCCTGGGGATCCGTATCCACGGACACCTGGCCCAGCTGCTTGTCGTTGATGTAGCGGGCGATCTGATCACCCCGGCGCTCGGTCCGCTTCTGGAGCGCCGTATTGGTGTCCACCCGCATCACCATGTGGATGCCGCCCTGCAGGTCCAGCCCCAGGTTGATGCGGTACTTCGCGGGGGGAGCCCACTTGGGCAGGCGCTCCTCGAGCAGCGCCAGGTTGTTGCGCTCGCTCTTGTCGAGCACGAACATCGAATAATAGGAGGGGATCAGGAACCACACGGTCAGCAGCGTCACGCCGATGACCAGGCCCAACCTCCAGTACCAGCCGCGGTCCATTACTTCTCCTCCTTCTTCTCTTCGGTCTTGGCGGCCGGCTCGCTCACCGCGAACCTGCCCGCCACGGACGACTTGAGCACGCGGATGCGTACCCCGGTGGCCACCTCGAGCGTCACCTCGCGCTCGGAGACGACCTGGATGCGCCCGATGATTCCACCCTGGGTGATGACCTCATCACCCTTCTTCAGCCCGGAGAGCAGCTCGCGGTGCGCCTTCATCTGCTTCTGCTGGGGGCGAATCATCACGAAATACATGATGGCGAACAGGCCGATGATGAAGACGATGTTCATCATCCCGCCGGGTCCGCCCGCTGCCTGGGCGAGGATCAGAAAGCTGTCTGCCACAAACGGCCTCGTTGCTTGGAAGGGGTTCGGCCCCTCCGTCGTCCACCAGCGGACAACGGATAAGCCGGAAAGGTGGGCCTCTTAGCAGCAGGCGCACACCCCGGGCAAGTGAACGGCGAGGAGGGTCGGGCCTTTCCGAGGTGCGTCATGCCCGCCCGCCCACCTCCTGGACGCGCCCTCCCGAGGGGACCGGCCGTCTGGATGGCCGCCGGGGGTCACTTCTTCTGGGTGCGCTCGGCCTCCTGGGCCCGGGCCTTCTCCCGGAAGTCGCGGGCGAAGGAGGTGTACCGGTCCTCGGCGATGGCCTGGCGCACGTCCTTCATCAGGGTGAGGAAGTAGTGGAGGTTGTGGAGGGTGTTGAGCCGCATGGCGAGGATTTCACCCGCCACGAAGAGGTGACGCAGGTAGGAGCGGCTGAAGTTGCGGCAGGTGTAGCAGGTGCACGCCGGGTCGGCCGGCCGGGGATCCTTGGCGTAGGCGGCGTTGCGGATGACGACCTTGCCCTCGGAGGTGAAGAGCAGGCCGTTGCGCGCGCAGCGGGTGGGCAGCACGCAATCGAACATGTCCACCCCGTGCTCCACGCAGGTGACCAGGTCCACGGGCGTGCCCACGCCCATGAGGTAGCGCGGCTTGTCCCGGGGGAGCAGCGGAGCGGAGAAGGCCACGCCCTCGTGCATGGCCTCGGGAGTCTCACCCACCGAGAAACCGCCGAGCGCGTAGCCCGGCAGGTCCACCGCGCACACCTCCTCGGCATGGGCCTTGCGCAGATCCTTGTTCAGGCCGCCCTGGACGATGCCGAAGAGAGAGGAGCGCTCGCGGCTCCAGGCCTTCACGCACCGGTGCAGCCAGCGCGTGGTGCGCGCCAGGGACTTCTCCATGTAGGCCCGGTCCTCGGTGGAGGGCGGGCACTCGTCGAAGGCCATGATGATGTCGGCGCCGAGCGTCTCCTGGATTTCGATGGAGCGCTCGGGGGACAGCATGATGTGGCGCCCGTCCAGGTGCGACTGGAAGGCCGCGCCCTCCTCGGTGATTTTGCGCTTCTCGGCGAGGCTGAAGACCTGGAAGCCGCCGCTGTCGGTGAGCATGGGGCGGTCCCAGGAGATGAAGCGGTGCAGGCCGCCCATCTCCCCCACCAGGTCGTCTCCGGGCCGGAGCATCAGGTGGTAGGTGTTGCCGAGGATGATTTGAGCATCGAGCGTCAGCAGCTCATCCGGGCCCACGCCCTTGACGCTGCCCACGGTGCCCACGGGCATGAAGATGGGCGTCTCGATGAGACCATGGGGGGTGTGCAGCCGTCCCCGGCGGGCGCGCGAGCCCGAGGCGTCCTCGTGCAGCAGCTCATAGCGCACCAGGCTCGGTGGAACCCGGGTGTCACCCTTCTCCTTGCGCGGCTCTCCCATTGCGTCGTGTCTCCTACTCCGTCACCAGCATCGCGTCGCCGTACGAGAAGAACCGGTAGCCGGCGGCGACCGCCTCCCGGTAGGCCGCCAGGGTGCGCTCCCGGCCGAGCAGCGCGCTCACCAGCACCACCAGCGTGGAGCGCGGGAGGTGGAAGTTGGTGAGCATCACGTCCACCTGCCGGAAGGCGAAACCGGGGCGGATGAAGAGGGTCGTCTCGCCGGGACCGGCGCGCAGGCGCCCTGTCCCGGGGTCCGTGGCGGACTCCAGGGTGCGCACCACCGTGGTGCCCACCGCCACCACCCGGCGGCCCTCGGCCCTCGCGGCGTTCACCGCCTGGGCGGTGGCCTCGGGGACGAAGTAGCGCTCCGGGTGCATGTGGTGCTTCTCCAGGTTCTCCTCGCGCACGGGCAGGAAGGTGCCCGGCCCCACATCCAGCGTCACCTCGACACGGTGGATGCCCCGGGCGGCCAGGGCCGCGAAGGTGGAGTCGGTGAAGTGCAGCCCCGCCGTGGGCGCCGCCACCGCGCCCGAGGCCCGCGCGTATACCGTCTGATAGCGCTCGGCGTCCGAGGCCTCGGGGGCGCGGGTGATGTAGGGGGGCAGCGGCAGGCGGCCGGCCTTCGCCAGCACCTCCGCGAGCGACGTACCCGGCGCGGCGTGGAAGCGAACCCGGTACTCCCCTCCTCCGAGCGCCTCGAGAATCTCCGCCTCCAACCCCTCGGGGAAGGACACGCGGGCCCCGGGCTTGAGGCCCTTGGAGGCCTGGCCGAGGCAGATCCACTCGAGCGCCTCGGCGGCGGCGCCGAGCGCCTGCGAGGTGAGCGTGGGAGCGGAGGGGCGGACGACGAGCAGCTCCACCCGGCCGCCGGTGCCGGCCTTGGAGCCGAGGAGACGTGCGGGGATGACACGCGCGTCGTTGACGACGAGCAGGTCGCCCTCGCGCAGCAGCTCGGGCAGCTCGGCGAAGCGGCGGTGGGCCCACGCGCCGGAGGAGCGGCTCACCACCATGAGGCGGGAGGCATCGCGGGCCGACAGGGGGGCCTGGGCGATCTGCGCCTCGGGGAGCTCGAAGTCGTAATCGGAGAGCAGTGACGACACGGAGGAGGGGCTTGTAACAGCCCGGACGCCGCGACGAAACGGGATGTGTCAGTAGAGCTGCTGGAGCTCGGTCCCCGGGTAGTAGTGCAGGAGGATGTCGCGGTAGGAGAGGCCCTGGTCCGCGAGCGCCTTGGCGCCCCACTGGCAGAGGCCCGCGCCATGGCCGTAGCCACGGCCGTTGAAGTGCCAGCCGCCCGAGGTGCGCTCCACGTCGAACTCCAGGCTCTTGAGCTTCGTGTAGCCGAGCTTGCGCCGGAAGGCCGCCCCATCGAGCGAGGCGCCGCCCGAGGTGGCGACCCGGTTCACCCGGCGGGTAGGGGTACGGGAGGTGACGCGAAAGCCCTCGGTGGACTGGCCAAGGGCGGAATGCAGCTCGGAGTCGGAGACGGTGGCGCTCCAGCGGCTGGCGGGCAGCCGGCCACACGGGCAGTCCACGGCCTGGAGGTAGGGGAGGTCTCGCTGGAGGGCATCCTGGCCGGTCTCGGTGCGGCCGCCGCAGGAGGCATGGAAGTAGGCCTCGATGGGGGCGAGCTCGTAGGTGAGCACCTCGCCGCGGGTGGCCTCCACGGCGGCGCGGGTGCGCGGGTCCTCGCGGTTGACGCCGCCGTAGACCTGGTGGAGCACGCTGCTGCCCATGTGGAAGGGGCTGCCGTAGGTCTCGAGCTTCTTCTGGAGGGCGTAGGTGCGAGCGGCGACGGCCTGGGCCTTGAGGGCCTCCGGAGGGAAGGAGACGGGCATCTCACTGCCGAGCACGGCGGTGAGGTAGTCCTCGAGCGGGATGACGTTGATGAGCTGGAGCCCGTCCTTGTAGAGGCGCACCACCACGTCGCCGCGGACCTGCATGTCGCCCGCGCGCAGGGGGGAGGAGCCGGGCACGCCCGCGTCGTCCGAGTCCGCGCCGCCCGCGCGGAAGCGCACCGCGTTGCCCATGACGGGTGCCCCATTGAGCTCCAGACGGGAGCCACGGCGCCGCACGATGACGCCCTCCTGGTTGAGCGGGGAGAAGCGGGCGTCCTCGGTATCGGGGCCGAAGGACAGGCCCCGGCCACTCACGCGCACCTCTCCGTGGGAGTCGCCCATGGCGATGCGCATCGTCTCCACGGCGAGCGCCTGGAGAGGCGCGAGCAAGAGCAGCAGCAGTGCAACAGGTCGCGACATGAGGGCAAGTGTAGGGGGGGATGCTCATGGCTCAAGAAATCGGCCGGCGGATGACGGAGAATGCCGCCCCCGTGTCCCCTGCCCCCGACATTTCCCGGCTGACGGCCGCCGAGCTCGGCACCGCGCTGCGAGCGCTGCCCTACCGTCAGGCCGCCTTCCTCGTGACGCGGCTGGTCCAGGGCCGCACGCAGGAAGAGAGCGCGGCCTTCTACGGCATCTCCCGGGAAGCCTTCTCCGTGCACCTGCTGAGGGGGGGGTTGGCGCTGACGGATGCAATGGCCCTCCCCTGCCGTCCACCGGAGAACGACGCGGAGGAGGACGTCTGGGCGCGAACGCTCACCGAGGCACTGGAGCGTGAAACGGTGGTGGTGCCCGCGGCGCTGGGGGAGACGGTGGCGCTGTGCCGGAGATTACGAGCACTGGGTGGGGAGGTGGCGGTGGTGCTCGAGACCACCGAGCGAGAGGAGGAGACGTCTCCGAAGCGCCAGAGGGAGGACTGGCTGAGGAAGCTGGCGGTGCTGGCCCTGCTGGGGTTGACGGCGTACATGTACTGCAACCGGGCCGAGGAGCCTCCGGAGCGCCCAGGCCAGACCCGGCCCCGGGAGCGCTGAGGACCCTGGACGGAGCGAGCGGCCGCGCGTAAGGGAGACACATGCGCGCTGCGAGCCTTGCCCTGCTGATGCTGGCCGTCGTGGGATGTCACAAGCAGGTGGTGGAACCCCGGGTAGCGGGTTCGGACGACGAACAGATCACCACCTACGAGGCGCAACTCGAGGAGCTACGGTCGAGGGGAACGGAGGGAGACCTCTCCTGTGACGACCGATGCACGCTGAGCACGAGGACGTGCGAGATAGCGGAGAACCTCTGCAAGCTGGTGGCGGAGCATCCGGATCGAACGGATCTGCCGCGGAGGTGCGTGCAGGCGAGGGAGAGCTGCGCGGAGGGAACGGACAGCTGCACGCGCTGCCGGGAGCGCTGAGCCACTCCACCCCCTCTCCCTCTGGGAGAGGGACGGGGTGAGGGTATAGGACCCCCGGGTTGTACCCACGACCCCCCGCAGTCCCGTACGATACCGAGGCCCATCCAGGAGTCCCCATGACCCGCCGTCTGTCCATGCTGATGCTGTCGACCTGGCTCACCGTGCCGAGCCTTGTGCTCGCGGAGGATCTCACGCCCGAGCAGATGGCGCGGATCCGGAGGGACGAGAAGGCGGCGATGGACAAGGTGAACGCGGCGTACGGCAACAAGAAGCCGTCGGAGCTGAGCACGGAGGAGCGCCGGCAGATCATCCGCGAGCAGCAGGAGGCGGCGCGCGGAGTGATGGAGAAGCACGGGGTGTCGGCGAAGGACTACGCGCGACAGACGGCGAGGATGGGGCCGAAGGGGAACGAGGCGGTGGAGGCGGCGGAGAAGGGCCTGGAGGCGAAGGAGAAGGCGGCGGCGGCGGCGGCGAAGACCGAGGGCAACGGGACGGAGGAGATCCAGATCCAGCAGGGCATCAACGAGGAGAACCCGGTGATGCTGGAGGAGCAGGAGGGAGCGCCGCCCGTGGTGGAGGTGGAGATGGGACTTCCCGCGGGAGAGGGAGAGCTGGGCTCGGAGACCCTGCCGACGGTGGAGATGCCGTCCGGGGAGCAGTGAGGCGGGAGCCCTACCCCCAGCGGCGCTGCTGCCAGACGGAGTCGTAGGGGCAGGAGCAGTCGGTCTCTTCCGGCTCGGGGTAGACGTAGCGCTCGCCCTTGTAGTTGCGGAAGAGGGTCTCGTGCTCGCCGCGCTCGAGGACGTAGTCGGGTTGGAGGGTCACCTTGCCACCGCCGCCGGGCAGGTCGACGGCGAGGTGGGGAACGGCGAGGCCGGTGGTGTGGCCGCGGAGCTGCTGGAGGATCTCCATGCCCTTGGAGATGGGGGTGCGCAGGTGCTCGCAGCCCTGGGCGACGTCCATCTGGTGGAGGTAGTAGGGGCGGACGCGGATGCGCAGCAGGGAGTGGGAGAGCTCCTTGATGATGCGGGCATCCGAGTTGAGCCGGCGCATGAGGACGGCCTGGTTCTCGACGGGGACGCCGTGGTCCACGAGCCGCTCACAAGCCTCACGGGCCTCGGGAGTGACTTCCTTGGGGTGGTTGAAGTGGGTGACGACGTAGACGGGGGCGTAGCGGCGCAGGAGTCGGGCCAGCGAGTCGGTGACGCGCATGGGCAGACACACGGGCACGCGGGTGCCGATGCGGACCATCTCCACGTGGGGAATCTCGTGGAGGGGGGCGAGCAGCTCCTCGAGCCGCTCCTCGGAGAGGAGGAACGGATCTCCGCCGGAGATGAGGACGTCACGGACCTCGGGGTGACGGCGGATGTAGTCGAGGCCGCGGCGCATCTGCTCCTTGGAGAGCTCGGCCTCGCCGCCCTTGGTGATGCGGCGGCGGGTGCAGTGGCGGCAGTAGACGGAGCAGGTGTCGAGCGCGAGGAAGAGCACGCGGTCCGGGTACTTGTGGACGATGGCCTCCTCGGGGCGGGTCTTGTCCTCGCCGAGGGGGTCCTCGAGCTCACCGGGGCGGATGCGGGCCTCGGCGCGCACGGGGATGGACTGCATCCGGATGGGGCAGAGCGGGTGCTCCCTGTCGATGAGGGACAGGTAGTAGGGGCTGATGCCGATGCGGAACAGGGAGGAGGTCTCCTGCACGCCGGCGCGCTCGTCGGGCGTGAGGGGGACGTACTTCTCCAGCTGGGCGAGGTTGCGAACGGCATGACGCTGGTGCCAGCGCCAGTCGGCCCACTCGGTGTCCGTGGCCTCGGGAAAGAGGGCCCGGCGCCCGGCCTCGGAGGCCGGACGCGCGGAAGCGCCCTTGGAGGGCGGCACTGGGGGGAGCATCACGCCGCCTTGGCCTGCTCGCGCCACCACTGCTGACCGGCCTCGGGCAGCGTGTAGATGGGGTCGAAGTACTCGTACTTGCGGGTGAGGGCCTCGGCGTCATCGCCCTCGATGCCAGTGCGGTAGTTCTTGGTCCAGTACGAGATGCCGCGGACCTGGTCGTACTCGGCGACCTGGTGGATCCACCGCTTCCCGACGAAGGGCACGTCGCAGACGATGCGTGGGGTGGCGAAGCCGGGCATGTACCCCATGATGTCGTGCTGGAGCTTCTGGGCCTCGGCCACGCTGAGGCGCCAGTGCTCCGAGTTGGGGATCATGTCGCACATGTAGAAGTAGTACGGGAGGATCTTCGCGTGATCGAGCAGGGTGAAGCACAGCTCGAGGAGATCCTTGGGGGTGCTGTTCACGCCGCGCAGCAGGACGCCCTGGTTGCGCACGTCGCGGAAGCCCATGTCGAGCAGCTTGCGGACGGCCTTGCCGACGAGGGGGGTGAGCTGGCGGGCGTTGTTGACGTGGGTGTGGAGGGCGAGGTCCACGCCGCGCTCATTGGCCTTCTTGGCGAGCCGCTCCAGCCCCTGGAGGACGGAGTCCTGGAGGAAGTGCTGGGGGATGGCCATGAGGCCCTTGCTGGCCAGGCGGATGTCCCGGATGTTGGGGATGTCGAGCAGGGCGCTGACGAAGGGCTCGAGGGCCTGGATGGGGAGGTTGGCGATGTCCCCGCCGCTGACGACCACGTCGCGGACGGTGGGCGTGCGGCGCAGGTAGTCGAGCATCTGCTCGTAGCGCTCCTTCTGCCCGAGCTGGAAGCGGTGCTTCTGGACCTGGGGGACGTCGTTGCCGACGAGGTCCATACGGGTGCAGTGGCCGCAGTACTGGGGGCAGGTGGGGAGCATCTCCGCCAGCACCTTGGTGGGGTAGCGGTGGGTGAGACCTTCCACGGCCCACATCTCCGCCTCGTGGAGGCTGTCGCGGCTGGCCTTGGGGTGGTTGGGCCACTCGGGGTGCCGGTCATCGAAGGCGGGCAGCATGTAACGGCGGACCGGGTCGTTCCACAGGTCCGTCTCGTCCATGGTGTTGATCATCTGGGGCGGGACGAGGATGGACATCGTCGCCCGCTCGCGCTGATCGCGCTCGAGGCTGGCCAGGAGGTCATCGGGCAGGAAGTGGCCGAGGACGGCCTTGAGCTCCTTGAGGTTCTTGACGGTGTGCTTGCGCTGCCAGACGGAGCTCTCCCAATCGGTCTGGGTCACGTCCTTGTAGCCGGGCAGGCGCCGCCAGTCGGGCTCCACGAACTCGCGGCGGAGCGGATAGGAGAAAGGCTGCTGCGCGGGGCCGGCCGAGGAGGCCTTGCCGCGGATGGGCGTCGTCATGGCGATCCACCTTAATGGAAACAGCACCCGGGAGTCGGGGTCCCGGGTGGAGCTCCCTCTTTACCCAACAAAGGGAAGAGGGCAACGAATGCGTGACTACTCGACGGCGATGTTGATGAGCTTGGCCATGTCCCCCTCGGTGATGTTCACCTTCTGGGGCTTGCTCTGCTTGCCGTCGAGCTTGAAGACGACCGTGTGGCTGCCTACCGGGAGGATCACCGGGTTGCCGAACGCGGCGGGGGTATCCCGGCCGGTGTACTTGCCATCGACCCAGATCTGGGCACCGAGCGGCTTGGAGCTGCAGGCGAGCTTGCCCTTGGCGGTGGTCCGAGGCGCGGCAGCGGAGGCCTTCACCACGGCGGGCTTGGGCTCGGGCGTCTTCTTCACGACGGCTGGACGCTCGGGGGGAGGCGCAGGTGGCTGCTCCTTCTCGAGCGCGAAGGCCACCTTCACCTCGGTCTCCCCCTCGGAGCGGAACTTGCTCGAGAAGGGCTTGTAGCCGGCGCGCTTGACGGTGAAGGAGTAGCTCTTGCCGATGGAGAGGTCGGAGAGCTTCGCGTCGGGGGTCTTGCCCACGCGCTTGCCGTCCACTTCGATCTCCGCGCCGGCCTCTCCGACGAACACCGCCGCGAAGGTGGTCGGTTTGGCCGGCTGCTCCGGAGCGGACGGGGTACCCGTGCCCGTGCCCGTACCGGTTCCGGTGGCCGAAGCAGTCTGCGGCTCGTCCTTCTCGTCCGGAGCGTCCTCCGGCTGCTGCGAATCCGACGGGGTGCCCGTCTGGCCCGTCTGGGGACCCGTACCGGTTCCAGTCCCGGTACCCGCGGCGGCGACCTGGGAGTCACCGCCGGCCGGCTTGTCGGGAGCGTCGGCGGGAGGTTCGGCATCCAGCGACACGGAGACCACCTGGGGGCTCTGTCCCTTGGCGACGGAGACCTCCTGCTCGGCGGGCAGATGACCCGGAGCAGTGGCGGTCAGCTTGTGGGTGCCCTCGGAGAGCTCGATGACCTGGTTCTGAGCGACGACCTGCCCGTCGATCCGGACCTCGGCCCCCTCGGCGGGCTGGACGGAGATCATCAAGCTGCCGGTGCTGGGACCGGAGAACAACACGGCGCCCAGCACCACGAGCACGAGCAGTACGGCGCCCGCGGCCACGCCAATGAGGGCCTTCGGGGGGAGCTTCTTGCCAGTGGAGGGGGCACGCGGAGCCGACGGCTTCGACTTCTCCTGGGCGGATTTCTGCGCCGTCGAGGAGATGTCGATGGGGCCGGTCGCCTCCTCTTCCTGGGGATCGCCCGCGGTCTCCTGCGTGCGAGGCTCCTCGCCATACTCGTCCGGCGGCTCCTCCTCGGACAGATGCTGCTCGTCCTGATCCGCCTCCGAGTGATGGGAGGCGTACGGATCCTCCTCATCCATTTCGAGCCGCGGCCGCTGACCGGTGGGCATGGGGCTGACCATGGTGCCGCCCGATTCGATCTGGCCGACGCGGGTGGCGTTGGACTCGACGGGTTCTTCCGAGTCCAGGCGTGCCGTGGGAGCGGGTCCGACGACGGTCGCACCCGAGTAGCCCTCCCCTTCCTCGCCGATGACCACCTGCTGCCTGCCGGCGCCGCGGAACTTCTCGCGAGGCGTGGGAGGAATGGTCTCGTCCTCGGGAGGCAGGTAGCCGCCGGTCTCACCGGTCAGGCTGTCATCGACCAGCACGCTCGCCGAGGGCTCTGGAGCGGAAGAATCCGGCCGAAGGGCCCGGGCCGAGTCGACGATCTGCGTCTTGTCCCCTGCCCCATCGAGCTCCGCCAGTTCCTCCTCGGTGGGGGGAGGCACATAACCGCTCTTCACGGCGGGCTGGGCGGGAGACGTGGGGGAGCGGCCGGCCACGGGCGTCGCGGGGGTGGCTTGCTGCCGCCGCTGCGTGCGGGAGATGTCACCGGTGACGCCCGAGGTCTCGATCTGATCCGGGCGCTCGACGGTGGAGTACCGCTCCATCTTCTCGGCCTCGCGGATGATGTCCTCCGCGAAAGCCTCCTTCATGAAGCCGGACAGATGCTTGGACGAGTAGATGGCGTCGCCGGCCAGGAGGAACCGCATCAGGTCCTCCTGCAGATCCGACCCCCACTGGTAGCGATCCTCCGCATCGCGGGCGAGGGACTTCATCAACACCTTCTCGAGTCCCGCCGGGATGTTCGGATTGAACTGCCGCGGCATGGGCACGTCCGCGCTGCGGACCTTCTCCAGGGTGGAGAAGTCCGACTCGCCGACGAACAACCGCTCTCCGGTCAGCAGCTCGTAGAGGATGACGCCCACGGCGAAGACGTCGCTGCGACGGTCGATGGGCAGGCCGCGGACCTGCTCCGGGCTCATGTAGCCGAACTTGCCCTTGAGGATGCCGGCCTGCGTCTTCTGCGAGCGGTTCGCCGCCTTGGCGATACCGAAGTCGATGATCTTCACCTCGCCTTCGTACGAGATGAGGATGTTCTGCGGAGACACGTCGCGGTGGATGATGTTCAGGTCCTGCCCGCGTGCGTCCTTCTTGCGGTGGGCGTAGTCGAGCCCCTCGCAGATCTTCGAGGCGATGAAGACGGCCTGGGCCGTGGGCATGATCTCCTTGCGCCGCCGGTAGCGCTCCAGGAGCGTGCGCAGATCCCGCCCGGCCACGTACTCCATGGCGATGAAGTAGGTGTCCTCGTGTTTGCCGAGCTCGTGGATGTGCACGATGTTGGCGTGGTTCAGCTGAACGCTGATCCGCGCCTCGTCGATGAACATCGTGATGAACTCTTCGTCCTCCGCCATCGTCGGGAGGATCTTCTTGATGGCGAGGATCCGCTCGAACCCTTCGACACCGAAGGCCTTGGCCGTGAAGACCTCCGCCATGCCGCCAACGTTGATGCGCTCGAGGAGGAGGTACTTCCCAAATAGGGTCGGCTTCTTCATTGCGTGGATCCGCCCGCACCCGGAGGGCCACAGCGCCGTCCGAGGAGCAGTGGGTGGGAAAACCGGACGAACCCGGGACTTTAGTCGGAGCACGAACGGGGAGTCAAACCGCACCTGGAGGCGGATTCCCCAAGAGTTCCAGCCACTTGGGCCATGAACGCTGGAGGGGAGCGAGCGGCCGACCTCGCGGGCCTGGAAGCGCCACGAACCTGGTCTCGTGCGGAGCACGCAAGGCCCGCAAAGGCGAAGGCCCCGAGTTCTCACGGGGTGTGAGGACTCGGGGCCTTCAAAAAAAATCCGGCAGCGACCTACTCTCCCGCGCGGTTTCCCGCGGAGTACCATCGGCTCTGGAGGGCTTAA